>JANNWF010000131.1:0-14744 GCA_031408455.1 Pseudoxanthomonas sp.
GGGGTGCGCGCATGGATGCGCGTGCGTTTTTGCCAGTACATGGATGTACTGTCAAAAACCCCTCCCAATCGCCGCGAACTCGCGGCTTCATCGCGAGCGCCACGTCGGGGTCGCTTTTCTTTTGGTTACTTTTCTTTGGCGGTTCAAAGAAAAGTGACTCGGCCACCGCTGAGGTGGACGAAACCTTGCGGCAAGCCAAAGCACGGCGAGTGAAGCCAGAAGCTGGATTCCGGCTTTCGGCGGAATGACGTATTGAAGGTTGGATTCCGGCCACCGGTGAGGCGGACGAAACCGTGCGACAAGCAAAACCAAAGCGAGACAAGCGAAAGCTGGATTCCGGCCTTCGCCGGAATGACAAGCAATCGTCCGCCGACGCGACGCCCATCACACATCCACTGTCAACCATCACCCCCCCACTGCGTAAACTTACCCAAGCGGCAGTCGTGCCGCATCACCACCCGGAATCACCATGTTGCGGATCGCGCTTGCCACCGTCCTGACCCTTGCGTCATTCACCGGCGCCGCTGAAGTCCCATTCGTCAACTGGGAAAACCATCCGGTCAGAGCGCTGGATATCAGTCCCAATGGCCGCTTGCTGGCGGTCGCGCATACGGCGGATCAGCGTGTGCAGTTGTTCGACATTACGAGTGGCGCGCCGGTGGCGGCGGGGCATGTGGTGGTCGGTGTTGATCCGGTGGCAGTGAAGTTTCGTAACGATGGCGAGTTGTGGGTGGTCAACCATATTTCCGATTCGGTGAGCATCGTTGATGTCGCAGCAAAGCGGGTGCGGGCCACCTTGGCGACTGACGACGAGCCCTTCGATGTGGTGTTCGCGCAAGGGCGGGCGTTTGTCAGTTGTTCGCAGGTCAATCGGGTGTTGGTGTTTGATGCGGCCAACCCCGCTACCCCACAGCGCATCGCAATAAATGGTGAGGATCCGCGTGCGCTGGCTATGAGCGCCGATGGCCGTAATGTGTTTGCGGCGATTTTTGAATCGGGCAATGCCAGTACGCTGCTGGGCGGCGGGCTGATGGGCATTTCGGTCGGTGTGCCCAACGTAGTCAGTGATGCGCGTGGGCCTTACGGTGGCGTCAATCCGCCGCCCAATGCCGGCACGGTGTTTGATCCGCCGCGCATCGCCGGGCCAGCGCCGCCGCCGGTCGGGCTGATAGTCAAGAAAGATGGCGGCGGTCGCTGGCGTGATGACAACGGCTCTGACTGGACGCGCTTCGTCAGCGGGGTTGACGCAGCGGCGTCGGGCCGACGTCCGGGCTGGGATCTTCCCGACCGTGACTTGGCCATCATCGACAGCCAAACACTGGAGGTTCGTTACGCCCGTGGGCTGATGAACATGGTGATGGCGATGGCGGTCAATCCCGTCAACGGGCAGCTGGCGGTGGTCGGCACCGACGCGCTCAACGAAGTGCGCTTTGAGCCCAATGTGAACAGCCAGTTCGTGCGCGTGAATCTGGCCATGGTCGATGTGGCTGGGAGCACGCCGGCGGCGGCGATTCGCGATCTCAATCCACACCTCAACTACACCGTCACCACGCTGCCGCCGGCGCAGCGCAGCGAATCCATCGGCGATCCGCGCGCCGTGGTCTGGCAGCGCGATGGGCAACGTGCCTGGGTGGCCGGGTTGGGCTCGAACAACGTGGTGGCCATTAATGCCGCCGGTCAGCGCGTCGGGTCCGCGATCAAAGTGGGTAAGGGTCCGGTTGGGCTGGCGCTGGACGAAACGCGTGGCCGTTTGTACGTGTGGAATCACTTCGACGCCTCGCTGTCGACGGTCGATCTCACGGCAGCGACTGTGGTCGCTGAGCAGGCGGCCTTCAACCCGTTGCCACCCGCGATCCGCAATGGTCGGGCCTTGCTTTACGACACCCAGTTGACTTCGGGTCTCGGCCAAGCGGCCTGCGGCTCCTGTCACGTCGATGCACGGATGGACCGCCTAGCCTGGGATCTGGGCGATCCCTCGCAGGCATCGAGAGCATTCAATCAGAACTGCGTGACGCAGGGCATTCGTGCCTGCACAGCGTTTCATTCGATGAAGGGTCCGATGACGACGCAGACCCTGCAGGACATCATCGGCCACGAGCCGCATCACTGGCGCGGTGACCGCGAGGGCATCGAGGCCTTCAATCCAGCGTTCGAGGGCTTGCTTGGCAATGACCGCCAGCTCACCGCCAGCGAGATGCAGGCCTTCGAGGATTTCCTCGCCAGCATCGTGTTTCCACCCAACCCGTTCCGCCCGCTCGACAACACGCTGCCCACCGCGCTGCCGCTGGAGGGCCACCACACCAGCGGGCGTTTCGCGATGGCCGGACTGCCGCTGGGCGTCGGCAATGCGCAGCGCGGCCTGCAGCTTTACACCACCAATCTGCTCGATCCGCCGTTCCAGTGTTCCAGCTGCCATACCTTGCCCACCGGAATGGCAAGCAATGCGCCACTCCTGTTGCCGCAATTGGGCCTGCCCGTCGGAGGCTCGGTGATGGCGCACGGGCCGATGGGCGAAAACCATTTGGGCATTGTCAGCACCGACGGCTCCACCAACATTTCAATCAAGACGCCGCAACTGCGCAACCAGTACGAGAAGGTGGGCTTTGATGTCAGCCAGTTGGAGAACAACGCCGGCTTCGGCTTCCTCCACGACGGCTCGGTCGATTCGATTGCGCGCTTTCTTTCGGCCAACGTATTTGGCGTGCGCTCGGATCAGGATTTGGCCGATCTCGTGGCCCTGATGCTGGCGTTTTCGGGGTCTGACTTTCCGACGCCCATAGTCGGCCTGCCGCAGGCTGGGACTCCGCCGGTGTCGCGTGACAGCCATGCGGCAGTAGGTCATCAATTCACCCTTGCGGCGGGCGCGGCCCCGGCCTCGTTCGATACCCTGTTGACGCTGGCCCGCAGCGGCAAGATTGATTTGATCGTTCGAGTCGGCGAAGCAGGCTATGTCTATGACCGGGCGAGCGAGCAAATGCTGAGCGACGACGGCAGCGGGTCGCTGCAAACCGGCCTGTTGCGCGGCATGGCCAGCGCTACCAATCCACAAACGTGGACAGCGGTACCGGCCGGTCTGGGTCGGCGCTTGGGGATTGATCGTGATGGCGATGGCATCGGCAACCGGGTTGAACTCAAGCAAGGCTCCAATCCCGCCAGTGAGGCATCCACCACTCTGCTGCCGGCCACGGGTTTGTGGTTTAACCCAGCGCGCAGTGGTCACGGGCTGGATGTACAGCTGATCGGCCAGACCTTGGCGGTCACTTGGTATACCTATGACGATGCCGGCGAGCCGACGTGGTATTTGGCGGTTGCGCCATTCGCCAACCCATGGCGTGCGCCCTTGCAACGCTTCGTCTGGAATCCGGCGACGGGCACTGCAGTTGCCAGCACCGCTGGCGAGCTGACCATGAACTTTTCCGAGGCGAAGCGAGCGAGTTTCAACTGGCGCCTAAATGACAGCACCCGTAGCCGCAGCGGCACCGAGCCCATGCAGACATTGTTCGACGCGCCCCTTTTGGCCGCTCCGGAAAAAAGTGGCGTCTGGTTTGATGCAAACGAACCCGGCTGGGGCCTGAGTCTGTTCACCGCCGGCGATCTACTCAGCGCCGGCCTGTATTTCTATGACGCCGCCAACCAACCGCGCTGGGTGTTGGGTGTTGGCAGCAATCAGGCCAGCGTGGATTTGGGCATGCAAAGCTACCGCGGCCCCTGCCCCGACTGCGCGTTTGTGCCGCCGGTGTTGGCACCCGCGGGCACAGTGAACTTGACCTTTGTTGGCGGGCGAACTGGCTCGGTGCGAACCGATGCGTTTCATGCTTCGTCTTCATCCACCCATTGGCGCCGTGGACCGGTGGCAATCACGCCCTTGTCCGACCCGCCGCGTTTTCCCGAGCGGGAGTAGGGACGAATCCTTAGTTTCGCGTCGAGTGATGACATAGCAGCCTCAACGCGGAGAACGCAGAGGGACGCAGAGGGACGCAGAGGGACGCAAGGGGATCAGGGATCCAGTAGCCCGGATGCAGCGCAGCGGAATCCGGGGCGTACGCGCGAAAACCCCCGGGTTCCGCTGCGCTGCATCCGGGCTGATTCCTCTGCGCCCTCTGCGCCTCTCAACGCCATCCGCGTTGAGCGTTTCTTGCTCTCAAACAAAAGCCAACCCTTAGCAGCCTGTCGGACTTTGGTTGGCCGGGCTGCAAATCCGCCGACGCGGTCCATTTTCCGGCCAACTCTTGGCCAATAGAGGAGCTATTGGCCTGCAAATCGTCCAAAAACTGTCCTCGCGCAGTCAGATTTTCGCCTCGACCCCCAAAGCCCGACAGGCTGCTAGAACCAATCCTCGCGCATCGCATGCGCGCTTGGCTCAGCGCTACTCACCAGTTGCGACCAATGCGCCACTTGCGGCAGTTCGACGGCGAAAAACCAGTGGCAGGTGTGGATTTTGCCTTGGTAGAAATCAGCATCGAAAGCAGCAGCGGCAGGAAGGGCCCGCGTTGCGGCCAGCGCTTGCCATAGCCACATCCAGCCGATGCTGACGTGGCCAAGTGCGCTCATGTAGTACTGCGCATTGGCCAAGGTCGAGCGCACTTCGCCAGCGGCCATTCGTTTGCCGGCAATCACGGTCGCGGTGCCGACTTGGCTCATCGCTAACCGCAGTTCGCTCGCCATCGCTGCCAGCGAAGTGTGTTCGGAGGCGGCCGCGCAGCAAGCCTCGATCCGCGCAAACAGCAAGCGCAGGGCCACACCGCCGTCCTGCATCGCTTTGCGACCCAACAGGTCCAGCGCCTGGATGCCATTGGTGCCTTCGTGAATCGGATTGATGCGGTTGTCGCGGTAACACTGTTCGACCGGGTACTCACGGGTGTAGCCGTAGCCGCCCAACACTTGCACGGCCAACTCATTGGCCTTCAGACACCAATCCGACGACCAGGCCTTGACGATGGGCGTCAGCAGATCGAGCAGTTGCTCGCTGTCGCGTTGCACGTCTTGATTGGGTGAGTGCGCGTGGTCGACCAAGGTCGCCGCCAGCATGCTCAACAGGTGTGAACCTTCCACATAGGCGCGTTGCGCCAGCAGCATGCGGCGCACGTCGGCGTGCTCGATGATGGCGACATTGGCGGCGAGCGGGTCCTTTTGATCCGGATGGCGGCCCTGACGGCGTTCGCGGGCGTACTGGAGCGAGTACAGATAACCGACGTAGCCTTGTTGGATCGCACCGATGCCAACCCCGATGCGTTCCTCATTCATCATGTGAAACATGTAGCCCAGACCACGATGCGGCTCGCCCACCAGCTCGGCGTAGCAGTCGTCGCTTTCACCGAACTTCAAGAAGGTGTTCACGCTGCCGCGTTGGCCCATCTTGTGATTGAGACCGGCCAGGCGCACATCGTTGCGCGCGCCGCGACTGCCATCGGCATTGACTCGCCAACGCGGCACGATGAACAGGCTGATGCCGCGCACGCCCGCCGGCGCGCCTTCGATCCGCGCCAGCACCAAGTGGACAATGTTCTCGCCCAGTTCGTGATCGCCGGCGCTGATCCACATCTTGGCGCCGGTCAAACGATAGCTGCCGTCGGCCTGTGGCTTGGCGCTGGTTTTGATGTCGGCCAGCGACGAGCCCGCTTGCGGTTCGGACAAGCACATGGTGCCGAAATAGCGGCCATCGATAATCGGCAGCATCCAGCGCTTCTTCTGTGCATCGGTCGCGTACACAGCGAGCAGATTGGCCGCTGCACGCGCCAGCATCGGATACGCCGAAGTGCCCAGATTGGCCGAGGCGAACAGCCCGTCGCAGACCGCCGCCATCACGAACGGCAGCTGCATGCCGCCATCGTCGACGTCGGCAAGAATCGCCATGAATCCCGCATCGATGAAAGCCTGCACGCCGGCCGCAACTTCCGGAATCAGCACGACCTTACCGTCGACCATGTGCGGCTCGTTGAGATCGCTCAGGCGGTTGTGCGGGTAGAAGGTCTCCATCGCCACCTTGTGCGCAGTCTCGGTGACCGCCTCAAAGGTCTCGCGGCTGTGCTCGGCAAAGCGCGGATAGGTAGTGAGCGCGGCCACGTCGAGCAGCTCATACAGAGCGAAGTCAAGGTGGCGACGGTCGATCAAGGGCGTGTGACGCATGGGGTGGCTCCGTTGGCAATGCGTCATTTAGTCTGAATGACGCATCTGGAGTCAAGCGACAAGTGTGGCTAGACTGCAGCCATGAGCGAATCCAAAGCAGGCACGCGGCTAAGCCGTGAACTACAAAAACCGTTAGCGACCAAGGCGACACCGGTGGACGCTTTCCGGCTTGCGCGCAGCCGATGGCTGGCCGGCGAGCGCATCGATATCGGTGCCTTGGCGATTGAACTTGGAGTGAGTCGAGCGACGCTGTTTCGCTGGGTCGGCAGCCGCGAGTTGCTGTTGGCGGAGATTCTCTGGTCGCTGTGCGAGCCGACCTTGCAGCGCGCCGACCATGGATTGCGCTTGCGCGGCGCGGCGCGGATTGCGCGGGTCTGTGAGCGCGTGATCCGCGCCATCCTCGACTTCGCGCCATTGCGGCGCTTCATCGCCCAAGACGCTGAATACGCGGTGCGACTGCTCACCTCGAAAGCCAGTCCCGTGCAGGCGCGCACGATCGCTGCGGTGCGTGGCTTGCTGGCAGCCGAAGTCGAACGCGGCGAGTTGGCACCGCCGATCGCGCTAGACACCTTGGCCTACTTGATCGTCCGCCTTGGCGAGTCGTTCGTTTACGCCGACACCATCAGCGGGCAAACGGTCAAGGTTGGAGATGCGGCGGTAGCGATTGAGCTGCTGCTGTCGGGCCAGGTGAGTGGACGCCGGCTCTGATCCGCCCGCCGCAATCTGCCGACGCGCACTGAATCCGGACAGCGTCAACCGCTAGACTGGCGACCCGGTCAACCGTCACCACAAGGCCCGTCGATGCGATCTCTTTATCCCGAGCTTGCCCCGTTTGACTCGGGAATGTTGGCAGTGTCTGAGCGCCACTCGTTGTATTACGAGCAGTGCGGCAATCCCACTGGCAAGCCCGCCGTCATCCTGCACGGCGGACCCGGTGGCGGTTGCAGCCCCAAGATGCGCCGCTTCCACGACCCCGAACGCTATCGGATCATTCTGTTCGATCAGCGCGGAGCCGGGCGTTCCACGCCGCATGCGGATTTGCAAGCCAATACCACCTGGGATCTGGTGGCTGATATGGAATCGATACGCTTGCACTTGGGCGTGGATCGTTGGCAAGTGTTTGGCGGTTCGTGGGGCTCGACCTTGGCCTTGGCCTATGCGCAAACCTATCCTGAGCGCGTGCTGGAGCTGGTCCTGCGTGGCATTTTCATGCTGCGGCGATGGGAATTGGAGTGGTTTTATCAAGAAGGCGCCTCGCGTCTGTTTCCCGATGCATGGGCCGCGTATCTGGCCGCGATCCCTGCGGTTGAGCACGCGGATCTGATTTCCGCCTATCACCGCCGTCTCACCGGTGACGATGCAGCCGTCCGCTTGGCGGCTGCGCGCGCGTGGTCGGTCTGGGAAGCCTCGACCAGCTTGCTGCGCCCCGACAAAACCTTTATCGATGCCCACGAAGACGCCGAATTCGCGCTCGCCTTTGCCCGCATCGAAAGCCATTACTTCGTCAACGGTGGCTTCTTGGACAAAGACGATCAACTACTGCGCAACGCCGCCCGCCTGCGCGATATTCCCGGCACCATCGTGCACGGTCGCTATGACGTGGTCTGCCCGGTGCAAAGCGCATTTGACCTGCATGCCGCGTGGCCGACTTCGGAGTTGGTGGTGGTGCCGGATGCGGGGCATTCGGCGTTTGAGGCGGGCAATGTGGTGGCGTTGCTTGGGGCGACGGATAAGTACGCGGGGTGAGGGGCACTTTTGTCCGCATGCGCGGCGGCCAATGGTCGTTCCACATGCTGGCTTAGGCCGGAATCAAGGCTGGTAGTCGTCATTCCGACGAATGCCGGAATCCACCCGTCGAGATGCCATTTCTGCAATGGCGTGAAGCCAGCTTTCTTGCGCTTCACTCGCGACTTTTTGCTACGGGTAAGATTTTGGTCTCTCCGGTGGCCCACGGACCTTCTATGGTTCGGATGGGCTTGGACCCGAAGCTGCTCAAGAACGTGGGCGGCTTCAGCGATGGCCAGAAGCAGTATTTGACATTCCACCGTGAGAACGTTTTCCTTCAGACCACTTTCAAGCACTGAGTGATGGTCGTTTGAAATGGCTACAGGTAAGCCGATGGCATAGCTGCCTTGCAAAAATTCGCCCCGATTCCCAGGCCCCCTCCGATCCAGATTCTTGACTCCCACCAACCCGCCCAATAACAATAACGCTGCATCGAACCAACGATGCGACCCACGTTGCGCGCATGTTGCTCATGCCGCAGTCGACGCCGAGGGGTGCTGCGACGGAGCTGATCTATATCGGTTAGTTTCCGCCACGCTCGGTGCTCGAACTACCTTATCAAGCGCGCCCTCCTGATCTGGAGGTGTTGCGATGTCCGTTCAAATTGCTCATGCGTCTGCTCACGAATCCGCTCGCGGCTCCGATTACCAAAAGCCCGCTTACCAACTTGCGATTGCCACGTCGGCGCAGATTCCCGGTATTCATGCTGATGATGCACATCTGGCGGAGTCGCTGACTTGTCTTGGCGTCGAGCCGACGGTCTGCATCTGGAACGATCTGGCGGTCGATTGGTCGCGCTTTGATGCCGTGCTGATTCGCACGACCTGGGACTATTTCAAGCTCTACCCGGCGTTCAAGGTCTGGCTGGATCAGCTGCCGATTCCATCCATCAACAACGCGCCGCTGCTGCGCTGGAACAGCGACAAGCGCTATCTGTTGGAACTGGCGCCGCTGGGCGTCGACATCATTCCCACGCGGCTGGCTAGCGGACATGACCTGGCCGAGGCACTGTCGGCAATGCGTGGGCAGGAGGTCGTGATCAAGCCGACCGTTAGCGGTGGTGCCTGGCATACGGTACGTGGCGTCGTTGGAGATGCCGCTTTCGAGCAAGCTGTGGCGCAATTGCCGGCCGAATTTGAATACCTGGTGCAGCCGTTCGTGCCTGAAATCGTGGCGGACGGCGAGTGGTCTTTGTTGTACTTCGATGGTCAGTACAGCCACGCCATACTCAAGCGCGCGGCGAGTGGCGACTACCGCGTGCAGGCCATGTTTGGCGGCAGCGAGGAGGCCATCGAGCCCAGCGCCGAAATCATCGCCAGCGCTGAACGCGCATTACGCGCGGTAGCAGCCCTCGGCCACGCCGATCATGCCTACGTGCGCGTCGACGGAGTGGCGGTGGATGGCCGTTTTCTGCTGATGGAACTGGAGATGATCGAGCCGCATTTGTTTCTAAGCCATCGGCCTGCCGCTGCCGAACAGTTCGCCAGCAATTTGCGCAGGAGGTTGGAAGCCTTAGGCGGCTGACCGCGGGGTTGGCTTCATCAACCCAGCATTGCGGAGCCTGCCAAAGGCGCTGGGTTGGTGGAGCTAACCCAGCCTACGGTCCTATTCAAATCCGCTGCGGTAGATACGGTCGAGGTTACCCAGCGGGCCAATCAGCAACTGCACGGGGGCTGGCTCGCCTGTCGGACTATTCACAGGCGCGGGCGGTGCCGCGAGTATCAAAGCCATGACGCCGCCGCTGACACGATTGGTCTGCGGGTTGTAAGTGCCAGTCTGTTCCACCATCGCCCCAGCCGAGACCGCTGCAAAAAAATCGGCTTGGGTGATGGGCTCTGCTGCCGGTCCTTCGAATAGAGCGCCGGTGGTATCGAGGGCGATGCCGAGCACGGTTGAAGCAGCCGCACAGGCGTGCGGTCTTCGCGCGCTTGGCGCATGCCGAGTCCGATCCATTCGCGTCAGCTAGCGGTGACAAACCGCCCGCGTAAGCGCGGTGTCGCGAAGTCGAGAAACGCGCGCAGTTTCAACGGCAGGCGCCGCTGACCGATTTTTAGACGAGACTGATAGACAAGGGCACCGGTTCGAACTCGCGCAACACGGTCTGCAATCGACCCCCACGCTGCGCCATCTCGATTTGATATGAGAGCACGCGTGTCACACCGACGTCGGCGGTTGCCGCGTCTATGGCGGTTTCGGCGGTGTTCACCACCAGGCGTGAACGCGGGGGCCACCAAGTCAGATCGCGACTCAATCAAACACGTTTGGACAGCCGCCGAATTCGTTGAACGCATCATCCCAGCGCTGCACGTCATTGGCACGCCGCCAGCGGCCGTGGAAAAACTGCATCAGGCACGGGCCTTGATTCAGCTCAACCAGAAAGGTGTCGAACTCCTTCACTTTGGCATAGGGCGGATACGCCTCGCCACGCCCCCACGTGAGTCCGCCATTGCGCTCTGCATGGCGAACCCAGAATGCCTCCAGATCCATCCACACGTGCGTCTCTTGATCCCACGCCTGCCACGCTCGATCAGCATGCTTCTGCACGCTACCTTGAGTGGTGTTCTGCGCGTGAATCCCTCCTGCTGCAAGCAGCAGTATCGCTAGCACCAGTGGTCGCATCTGCATTACTCCTTGTTGAGTCGAATGGAAACTTAAACTAACTACGCGCCGCCACATGGCTTCGTCGAGTCAATCTGAAAGTGTTGCCTACCCAGCACGGGTCGGGAGCGCCAGCACAATCATCTCAACCCCAACGCGAGATCCAGCCCTCGTCACACCAATGCCGCAACTGGGCGAGCGCGACCGCCGGAACAACATCCAGCGGATGCCAGTCCAGCAACAATTCGCAGAGTCCCGCAAAGTCGCCGCCGGGCAGACTGTGTTCGACGCCGGCGCTCTCAGCGGCGGTTAGCGAGACGTAGCGGCTGATGCGTTCGGCGTCGCGCCACAGCGCCCAATGACGACTGTTCGCGGTATTGACTGCAGGTGGTGCTTGCTCGGCTTTGATCGCGGTCCAGATCTCGACGCTATTGCACGCGGCACCATGCAATTTAAGGCTCGGATGAAAGCGCGGACGCAGGCTTGGCCAATTCGCGTGCGGCATATCCAGCAATTCTTGCCACGTCGCGCGCGGCGCGTCGGCGGCGTCAAAGCTGTCCAACAGGCGGCGCTCGAATTCGGCCAGTTCGGCAATTTCCGGGTGCTCGGCAAATTCCTGGGCGTGGGCGAGGTAGTGCGGCAGTCCGGCACCGAAATAACGCAAGGAGCGATGCCGCGAGGGATAGGCGGCGATGTAGCCACGGCACATCCGCTGCCAGAGCTTATCGCCGAGGTAGCTTCCAAGCACCGGATGGTCGTTCTCCAAGGCTTCGATCAGGCGCGCGGTATAGGCATGGGTATAAATGCCCAAGCCCAGGTGTCCTGGTAGGCGACTCTCAGCGATCTGCTGAGGCAACTCGCTGGCGTCTGACTCGATGCCGTTGTCATCACCGGCACTAAATTGTGTCAGCCGCACCATAAAAAGTTGTTGCAGCTCGACAAGTGTCGGGACTGACGGCGCTGCGCAGGGATTGGCGTTCATGCAGTGATCGCAACCTCGTCGATGGATGTCACCGGTGATGGCGGCTGACATGCTCTTGTCAGCGCGGCGCGCGCCAGATCCAACTCAGCAAGCAAGTCGGCCAAGGGCGGAAAATGGTCATCACGCTCGATCATCGTGCTGACCGGGCCAAAGCGCCGAATGGCAGCATCGTAGAGCGCCCACACGGTGTCTGGCACCGGCTGATCGTGGGTGTCGATGCAATAGCTGCCGTAGTCGCTGTGGCCGGCCAGATGCATCTGCCACACCCGGTCACGCGGAATGCCGCGCAGATAATCGTGCGGATCAAAGCCGTGGTTGCGAGCGCTGACTTGAATATTGTTGATGTCGAGCAAGAGACGGCAGCCGCTGCGATTGGCGACCGCGGCGACAAACCCCCACTCCGGCATATCCGACTGTTTGAACTCGATGTAGCTGCTCAGGTTTTCCAGCAGGATTTCGCGGCCCAAAAACTCCTGTACCTGTTGCACGCGACTCACAACGTGGGCGATGGCTTGCTCGCTGTAGGGCAGCGGCAACAAGTCGTGGCTGTTGATGCCGCCGACGCCGGTCCAACACAGATGGTCTGAAATCCACGCCGGCTCGATGTCGGAGGCGAGCTGACGAAGACCCTGCAAATACTCCATGTCCAGCGGATCGGTGCTGCCGATGGACATCGACACGCCGTGCATCACCAGCGGATAGCGGGCGCGAATCTGCTCCAGGTAGTGGCGCGGCTTGCCGCCGGCCACCATGAAGTTTTCCGAGGTGATCTCGAACCAATCCACCGCGGGTGGATTGGCCAGAATCTCGCCGAAATACTGAGTACGCAGACCCAATCCAAATCCCAGCCAAGGCCGACACTCCGGTGCTCGCGCACCGAAGCGGTGATCGGCCGATGGCAGGCCTGTCGGCATGCTCAGCTGGTCTTGCCGCCGATGTTGCTGCAGGTCGCTGCCGGCAAAGCAACAAAGCCCTGTCCCTTGCACGCGCCGTGGCCTTTGCACTCATTGGTGGCGGTCTTGCAATCGTTGTGGCCTTTGCAGGAATTCACGCCGAAGCAGTGAATCTGCTCGCTGGCTGCGATCTGCACGCTCTGGCCGGCGTCGATCACGCTGCCACCGAGGTCGCCACAGGCGGTCGCACTGGCGACGACAAAGCCCTGACCCTTGCACGCGCCTTGGCCCTTGCACTCATTGCTGGCGGTCTTGCAATCATTGTGACCCTTGCACTGGTTGACGCCCGAGCAATGCACCAAGTCGACCTTGGCGGCCGCCGCCGGGCCAGCAGCGCTGGCTTGAGTCGGTGCGAGGCTCGCCGCCATCATCGCCAGTGCGACGCTCGAAAAACCGGGGATCAGATTCGCTTTCATCAGAACTCTCCTGCAACGTGAATAAGTGGGTGTGGGGTGGCGGAAGAGGCTCCGTGTCACTGCATCGATCGAGTCGGAACTCAGGCGAGGTAGCGGCGGATCATCAGCTCGCAACGAAGAGTTCGAGTGGCAGTGGAAAAAAGTTACGGTGCTGATGGCCTTGTTTGGCGCGATGAGCAGAAGCCACATCGGCAGACGTCGTGCGTGAGGAAGCAAATACCTTGGGCGGGGGCTCATCCGTCCACCGCGCTAGCGATGGTGCGTGGCAATCAGCGACACTCGGGCCATCGGGTCAGTGAGCGCTGGAGATGACTGCAATAACGCGAATCGCATTGCTGCTGACTCTGCTACTCGGTGGCTGCGCGGAAAAGACCGTCCGGCCAGATTTGCAGCGGCTATACGTCGGTGCATCGGTAGCCACGCAGCCGCCGGTGGTGCTGGTGCACGGCGTGCTCGGTGCCAAGCTAAGGGCTGCTGATGGCACTGAGATTTGGCCGGGCGGCATCCGCAAACTGGCCTTCTCCGAATATCGCGATTTGGCGCTCTCAATTGATCCGCAAAGCTTGCGCCCCAGCGCCGATGGCAGCGTTCCGCATGCCTTGTTCGACCAAGCGGCTGGGCGCGATTTCTACGGCGCCATCTTGCGCACGCTGACGGCGGCGGGCGGCTATCACGCAGCGACGGTGGGCACGCCGCCCATGGCGGGGCGACGCGCCTATTACGTATTTCTGTATGACTGGCGGCAAGACAATGTCGAATCGGCCAAACAGCTGAATGCCTTCATCGAACGCATCCGCGCCGACCTTGGCAAGCCCAAACAACGGGTCGACCTCGTTGCGCACTCAAACGGCGGGCTGGTCGCGCGCTACTTCGCCCGTTACGGCAGCGTCGATCTGCTCGATGGCAATGAGTTCCCTGTCACCCAGATTGGTGCCGCAAAAATCCGCCGGCTGATCCTGCTCGGCACGCCGAACTTTGGCTCGTTGGAGTCACTCAAGGGCTTTATTGAAGGCACCCAAGTTGGCTTGCGGCGCATTCCACCGGAAGTGCTGTTGACCATGCCCTCGGCGTATCAATTGTTCCCACACGCCCTCAATGCGTGGCTGATCGACGCCGACGGCGAGCCGCTGGATCGCGACATATTTGACGTCGAAATATGGCGGCGCTTTCAGTGGGCCATCTTCGATCCAACAGTGCGCGAACGAATTACCGCGCGAGCTACCGATGCAGCCGCCGCTGCGGCCGAGCTGACCACGCTCGAACGCTATTTCGCGAAATCACTGGAACGGGCCCGTCGCTTCACCTGGGCGCTTTCGGTGGCCGAAACCGGGCGCGGTGTGCGGCCGATTGTGCTTGGCGGCAATTGCTCGCTGACTCCGGCTCGACTATTGGTCGAAGAAGCCGGCGGCGACTCGGTGCTGAGAATCTGGCCCGAGGAGATTGCGCATCCCAAGCCGGGGATCGACTACGGCATGCACATGCTCGAACCCGGCGACGGCACTGTTACCAAGGCATCGCTGCTGGCGCGCGAATCCCTCGACCCCGGGCAAAAACGTAATCCGTGGGTCAGCTTCCCCTACGACTATGCGTTTTTTCTGTGTGAGCGGCACGACCGGCTCACCAGCAACGCGAGTTTTCAGGACAACCTGTTGCATGCCTTGCTGAGCGTGGATCGTTAAGGGGTCGAATAGCGCGCGTTTAGAGGCCGGTGCAGTGCCGAAAGCCTCGCACAGACTTTTGACAAACCCTAGACAAGCCCCGAACCCTCACCCCAACCCCTCTCCCGAGGGGAGAGGGGCTTAACGGTTCATGCTTTGACTTTGGCTGCGGGCACTACCGCGGCCGAGCCAACGCGAAGCGGACAAAATCATCTGAGCTGAGCAG
>JANNWF010000132.1:0-13051 GCA_031408455.1 Pseudoxanthomonas sp.
CTTCGCCTCGACCACGCGAGCACCTGGCCGCAGCTTCACTATGCCTTCGACCACGATGCGATCCCCAGCAGCCAGACCTTCGACGATCTCCACTTCGCCCCGCCGCCGCGAGCCGCTCTTCACCTGCACTTGGCTGACGACGCCTTCGGCATCAACCCGGAACACCGATTGTTGGCTGCCCACCTGCATCAAGGCCAATTCGGGAATTGCGATCGTCTGCCGGGCTGGCAGCAGCAGTTCGACGGTCAACAACATGCCGGGCCGCAATTGAGCTTCGGTGTTTGGAACTTCGGCACGCAGGGTAACCGCGCGAGTCACCGGGTCGACCCGCGAGCCGATGGTGGTCAGCCTGCCTTCGAAATGCACCTCGGGCCACGCAGCGCTGCGGGCGCGAATGGATTGTCCAATCGCCACCGCCGCCAAAAAGCGTTCGGGGATAGAGAAGTCGAGTTTGATTAACGACACATCATCCAAGGTGGCGATGGCCGTGCCGGGCGTCACTAGGGTGCCGGGGCTGACTTGGCGAAATCCCAGCAGACCGGCGAATGGCGCAACGATGACTCGATCCGCCAAGCGCGCGCGGGTGGCGTCCATGCGCGCCTTGGCGGCATCGCGCGTAGCGACCAACGAATCCAGCTGGCTGCGAGCAATGGTGCCGGCTTCCACCAGTTCGACTTGCCGCCGATACTGCTGCAACGCTTCGGTATAGTTGGCTTGTGCTTCTTCTAGGCCGGCGACTTCAGCACGGCCTGACAAATCGACCAGCAGCTGGCGTTCGCTGACCAGATCGCCATCACTGAAGTTGACGCGTGCCACGGTCTCGGTGACCTTGGCGGTGATCGTGACCGACTCTTTGGCTCGCGCCGTTCCCAGCGCTTCAATCTGATCGACCCAGGCGGTGTCGGCCGCCAGCGTGGTGATGACCGTCGTCGGCGGGGCAGGAGCAGCGCCGCCACCGCGACCTGCTGATTCGTCGCTTGAGCAACTCGCCAAGCCTGCTGCGAGTATGAGCAAGGCGAGCGTAGCGCCGCGATTGGCGGAACTCAGCGTTGCCTGCATCGTTTGCTTACTGCGCATCCTGCAACCTCACCACCATCGGCCGTCGATTGTAGGCCGCGTGGCGCTGCACGCGCTGTGAAAAACGGCGCAATCGAGCGAATCATCGCCCGATTGCGCCTCGCTTCACCCCGGCTGATGCTCAGCTCGTCGCGTTCCACTCACCGCGTGCGGCCAAGCGGCGAATGCGCGCGTGAACGCGACTCGCCTCATCTCGGTTGATGCTCAGCTCGCCGCGTTCCACTCGCCGCGAGCGGCCAAGCCGTTGTCGAGCGCGCGCTGCGAAACCGTGCGCTGTGCCGCGTCGTAGTTGTTGACCATGTCCTGCGACCACAACGACAGCGCCGCCTGCTGCATCGCGCGGCCGTAGCTGAAGGTCAGCGGCCACGGATTTGGCCCCATCTGATTCATCGCATTCAGATGTGCGGTGGCGGCTTCGTCGCTTTGGCCGCCAGACAAGAAGACGACGCCGGGCAATGCAGCTGGCACTGCTGAGCGCAGGCAGCGCAGGGTCCACTCGGCGACTTCTTCAACGCCCGCTTGTTCAGCGCAGGCCTTGCCGGAGATCACCATGCTGGCCTTCAAGATGCAGCCCTCAAGCACCACGTTTTGGTCGTACAACGCGCCAAACAGCGAGCGCAAGGTGGCTTCGGTGACGTCGTAGCAAACCTCGATATCGTGGTCGCCATCCATCAGTACTTCCGGCTCAACCATCGGCACAATGCCGGCTTCCTGACAGAGTGCTGCGTAGCGGGCCAGCGCATGGCAATTGGCCTCGATGCAGGCGCCGCTTGGCGTGTCTTCGCCGATGGTGATGACTGCCCGCCACTTGGCAAACTTGGCACCCAAGCTGGCGTACTCGGCAAGGCGCTGGCGCAAGCCGTCCAAGCCCTCGGTAATCAATTCGCCCGGATAACCCGCGTAGGGCACAGTGCCACGATCCACCTTGATGCCCGGCAGCATGCCGGCTTGGCTCATCAGGGTCGCGAACGGAACGCCGGCGGCTGAGGATTGGCGCAGCGTTTCGTCGTACATGATCGCGCCGGAGATATGCGCTGACAGGTCAGGGGCGGTCAGCAGCAGCTCGCGGTAAGCACGACGATTTTCTTCAGTGCACTCGATGCCGACGGCTTCGAAGCGCTTCTTGATGGTGGCAGTCGACTCGTCAATGGCAATGATGCCTTTGCCGGGTGCAACCATGGCGAGGGCGGTTTCGTGCAGTTGATCGATGCTCATGAGGACTCCGGAAAAACGAATGGGGGTTGAAGTGAGGGCTCGCGGGCTAGTACTCGCGCAGGAGCCAACGGGAAAATTGGCCGCCAAGTATAGCGGCAGCACAGCGAGCGGCCGAGGGACTGCGGCCGTCCTGAGGAACAGGTTTCCGCTAACCTGCGCGCTGTTTCGCCTTGTCTGTCGAGTAATGATCCGATCGAACCGCACGCTGTTACTTGCACTGTTGTTCGCCCTGCTGATGGGCACCGGGCTTAGTCGCTCTGCCAATGCCGCCGAACCGTTGCCCGCCTCGGCTGCGGCTGATATCGAACGCGCTCGCGCCAGCATCGAGCGTGGCCCCTTGAGTGAAGCGCAGACTGCGGCAGCGACGGCGGCGGTGGATGCGGCGTCTGGGTTCGAGGATCAGGCCTTGCTCGCTGAGCAAGCCATGACCGCCTTGCGGGATGCGGTCGCTACTGCCGCGCGCGAGCGGCGGTCGCTGGAGCGCTCACTGGCTGAAACTTCGCTGCAGTCGTTTCGTGCCTGGCGGCAAGCCCTGCCGGCGGATATTGATGGCGAGCAACTTGAGGAACGTCTCGCTAGCGAGCGCGCCGACGTGCTGCGCCTAAGCGCCGAGATCGGCGATCTGCGGCAAACCTTGGGCGGGCTATCCAGCGACACGCTGTCGGCCATCGAACAGCAAGCCGAACTACAACTGCAAATCGACGCCTTGAAGCGCCGTGTTGAGGGCCCGTCGACGCCTGCGGGCGACGAACCACTGGCTCTGCAGCAAGCTCAGCAAGCAGTCCAGAAGGCCGAGTTGCGAGCGCGCAGCGTCGAGTTGGCGCTGCATGTGTTGGAGCGTGAGACCGCGCCCGCGCGGCGCACGCATGCCGAACTTGCCTTGCGCCACGCGCAGCGCGAGTTGGGTGAGCGCGAGCAGCGCGTGGAAGTGCTGCAAGCACTCAGTGCCACCCGCCAAGGCGATGCCATGCAATCGATGCTCGCGCGCCTGCAAACGCAGGTCGAGCAGCATGCAGATAGCGACGCGATGCTGAAGCAGGCCGCCGTCGAGAGTTTGACCATGGGTCGCAGCTTGGCGGCTACCACTGCCGCGCTAACTGAGCTTCGCGATGGCGAACTGGCGCGCGTCAATGCGCGCGACACGGTGGCTGGCGCTTTGCGTGACACCCAAGCACGGCTGGCAGTGGAAGGTCAGGATGACTCACTGGGGCCCATCCTGGTGCTTGAACGGCGTCGCCTTGGTTCACCTGATGTCATCCAGCGTCGTCTCGATGAGGTGCGGCAAGCACTGTCTGGCGCGCGTTTGCAGCAAATTGCGCTGGCCGATCAACGCACGACCTTGGCCGACTTGCCAAGCGCCGTCGCCGAAGCGCTGCAAAGCGCCGAGGGCGGCAACGAGAGTCATGCAGTCGAGCTGCGTGCGGGCCTTTACGAATTGCTGGGTGAGCGCGCCGAGCTGCTGCCGCAGTTGGATTCGGCGATCCAACGCTACATTGCCGCCTTGGAATTGGCCGAGTCCAACCTGCAAGCTCAGCTGGTCGATACCCGTACCTTGGGCGACTTGTTGGATCGGCGGATTTATTGGATTCCCAGCAATCCGGCGATTGATGGCGAGTGGTTTGGTCGGCTAGCTGACGGTTGGGTCGATTTGCTCAAGCCCGCTCGCTTTGTCACCAGCGCCAAACTCGTGCTGGCGCGTGTCGTTTCGCATCCGACCCTGCCGATCGTGCTGGCGCTGATCGGTTTGGCTCTGCTGGTGTTTCGCGGCCGCGCGCTGGCGTTGATTGAGACCACCCTGCCACCCTTGCGGCGACCCGCTGAAGACAGCTTTGTGTACACGTGGAAGGCATTGGCGATCACTATCGCCGCCGCGCTTTCCTTGGCGGTGTGGGTGTTCGGTATTGGCCTCTTGTTGCGCGCGTCCGGTGAGCCCGGGCGATTCAGCGATTCGCTGGGACGAGCACTGATTTCAGTATCGAGCAGCTTGTTCCTGCTTGAGTTCATGCGCTACTTGGTGCTTGAGCATGGCTTGGCGCATCTGCATTTCCGCTGGATGCGTGCTCGTCGTGACGCGATCCGGGCGAGCATGCCGATTGCGCTGTTTGTATTGCTGCCGCTGCAGTTTCTGATCGTGCTGGCACTGGCGCGCAGTCAAGATCTGGCGATCGATACCGCCGCACGCTGCGCGCTGGTGGCGTTTTGCGTGGTCGTTGGCCTACAGCTGTATCGCCTATTGGCGGCCGGCGGAATTTGGACCACGCGTGGCGGCCCTGCCGAACCACGGCGCTTGCGCCAAATCCTGCAGATAGGCTTGAGCATGCTGTTTGCAACGCTCGCCATGCTGATACTCGCCGGCTACGTGTATAGCGGCGCCATCATTGTTGGCTGCCTGTGGGCAACGCTAGGCACCGTGGTTGCGGTCGGTGTTTTGCATGGCTTGTTCTCGCGCTGGTTCTTGCTCGGCGAACGCCGCCTCGCCCTCAATCGGATGGAAGCCCGCCGCGCGGCGGCCGCGCATGAAGCCGTCAGCGGCGGCAGTGACGAAGGCGCGGCCGGCATCACTGAAGAGTCGTTGGCGCTGGAAACCGTCAACGTGCAAACCGGGCGCTTGTTGCGCGCGGTGACCTTGGCGCTGTGGGTCGGTGGTTTGTTCTGGGTCTGGTCGGACGTGCTGCCCGCGCTGGGTAGGCTGGATGATGTGGTGCTTTGGAGCGTCACCAACCAAGCCGCCGATGGCGCCGCCATCAGTGAAGCGGTGTCGCTGAAGGCTGTGTTGTTTGGCCTGTTGACGTTGGTGCTGATGGTGGTCGCCGCGCGCAATTTGCCGGGGCTGCTCGAACTCGGCGTCCTCAGTCGCACCAGCATCGATCCCGCTAGCCGCTACGCCATCACCACCATGAGTCGCTATGCGATCGTCATTGTGGGCTCGTTGGTTGGCTTGAGCTTGCTTGGCTTGCGCTGGTCACAGTTGCAATGGATGGCGGCGGCGTTGACCGTGGGCTTGGGCTTTGGCCTGCAGGAGATTTTTGCCAATTTTGTGTCCGGCTTGATCCTGCTGTCCGAACGCCCGTTTCGGATCGGCGATGTCATCACCATTGCCGATCAAACCGGGACTGTGACCCGCATCAGCACACGGGCCACAACATTGCTGGATTTCGATGGCAAAGAGCTGATCGTCCCCAACAAGACCTTCATCACCGACCGCCTGATCAACTGGACCTTGAGTGATACCCAAACTCGACTCGTGCTGAAGCTTGGCGTTTCCTATGAAACCCCACCGGAAGCGGTGCATGCCTTGCTGCAACAAGTCGCCAATGAGCACCCATTGGTGCTGACCGAGCCGCCACCGCGCTCCTGGTTCATGGGCTTCGGTGCCAGCTCGCTGGACTTTGAATTGCGCGTCTTCGTCGCCACGATTTCCGACCGCCTGCCGGTGATGAACGAACTGAACGGCCGCATTGCGACCTTGTGCCGGGAGCGCGCTATCGTGGTCGCATTTCCGCAGATGGACGTGAATCTGCGGCGGGTGCCGATTCGCGCCGTCGAAGGCACCGGTCCCATCGCTGCGGTTAATGCGTCTGGCAATCCAGCGTAGTCGGTCCGACGCCGCCGTATCGACGCAAAGCAACGGCAGCGCATCGCCTTTAACTCAAACAAAAGGGAACCGCATGAGCACCGAACGCATCGAATGGAGTGGCAACCAATCGCAGTGGCAGAACCTCGGCTGGTTCATCGCCTGCCTGCTGATCATCCCGATTCCGTGGGCGTTCTGGCGCTGGCTGGACACACGCTGCCAACGCTATGAACTCACCGACCAGCGCCTGAAAATCAGCCGCGGCGTGTTTACCAAGGTCACCGACGATCTGGAGCTTTACCGGGTTCGCGACACCCGCATGCAGCAGACCATCTGGCAGCGCATGTTGGGCTTGGGCGAAGTCATCCTGAGCACCACCGACGCCACCAGTCCCGAAGTCCGCCTGCGCTGGCTACCCGACGCCGAAGCCCTACGCGAGAAAATCCGCGCGCTGGTCGAAGCGCGTCGCGAAGCGAAGGGCGTGCGCACGCTGGAGGCTGAGCATGATGGCGGACACTGAGGCAGGCGGGGAGTTCGTGCGGTTGTAGAGCCGACCGAGCGAAGCGAAGGCGCGCGCAGCGCGCGGACTTGCTCGGCTGCGTTTGCAGGTAATGGAAAGCAGCGGAGCAAGCTCCGCTCTACCAGAGCCTAAACGCCAACCTCGTGTTCTTGCAGAGCCGACCGAGCAAAGCGAGGGCGCGCAGCGCGCTAACTTGCTCGGCTGCTCGTGCTGTTGTAGAGCCGACCGAGCGAAGCGAAGGCGCGCGCACAGCGCGCGAACTTGCTCGGCTGCTCTTACGCCAACCCCGCCAGCGCCGCCTCCAACATCGCCTCAAACTTCGCTTGATCGTAGCGGCGAATGATATTCGCGTTATCGGGTTGTCTGCTGCGGCGTTGCCAGTCGACGATGGTCGCGCCGCGGGTCAGGCCGCCGTCCAGTTCGATGGCGACCGGACGTGGTTGCGCATCGATGATTCCTGCCGGCGCAACGGCGACCGCGATCGCCAGTGGATCGGCGCTGTGCCAGTTTTCACCGTGATGCGGACGCGACCATTGGCGGGTTTGCTGCGAGATCGCGTCGTAGAAGCGCGCTTGCGCACTGTCGGCACGCAACCAGCGCTCGACCTCGCTGTGTGCCAACGGATGCGCCAGCACGGCCTCCCAGTCGACCAAATCAAAGCTTGGCCACTGGCTGAAAACGATGTGCGCGGCTTCCGGATCAAACGCGATGTTGAACTCTGCCGCCACCGAGGTGTTGCCGACGCCAGTGACCGCGCCGCCCATAATCACCAGACGCTTTATGCGTTGCGGCAGGGTCGGATCCAGCCGTAGGGCGAGGGCAAGATTCGTCAACGGCCCCAGCATCACAAAGGTCAACTCGCCGGGCCGCTGCTGACTCAAGCGCAGCATGGCGAGCGCCGCGTGCTCCGCTTCGGCAGTGCGCTCGGCGGGTGTGTAACCGGTATCGCCAAACCCATCGCGGCCGTGCACATAGGCCGCGTCTTCGGCGGCCCGCACCAGTGGCGTTGCGCAACCGGGAAAAATCGGCACGTTGACGCCAGCGACTCCGCACAATTTGAGCGCATTGGCGACGGTATGCGCGAGCCCAACATTGCCCGCCGCGATGGTCAACGCGACCACCTCGACACCGGGCGTGGCGAAGGCCAGCAGCAAGGCCAGCGCGTCGTCTACACCGGGGTCGGTATCGATCAATAAAGCGGTCATGGGTGGTGCTCCTGATGGCTTGCAATAGTAAAAGTATTAGTTCGAAACAAGCGTAGCCCGGATGCAGCGCAGCGGAATCCGGGGGCGTGGGGGCGGCGCGCCCTCGCCGAAACCACCATCAGTCAAGCCCTCAGACTTTTTAGGCGCTTGACTTCGATCTCGCAATGAGTGGAGCGTGTAGCACGCTCTGCTTCGGACACAGTTGCATGCCTGCCGTCATGGGACTTTTCGAAAGTTGGCTGCCTGCACGCGGCCGCGGCAGTGCGGAATCACGCTTTCGATATGCACTGGTATTTGCTTTCGGCGGCTTTGAGCTGGTCGTCACGAGTTTCGTTTGCGCAACAGAGGTGGCCTGGGGCACGCCTCTGCTTGGGTTGATCAGCGGCATCGGAGTGGCATTAATTCTTGCCCTCTTAGCGAGGCTGGCTCACGGCGGCGATCTCGAACGCGGCGCGAGCGGGCTGATCTTGGTGATTTTCATGCTAGTCACCGTGATCAATTTGGTCACCGGTGGGCGCTCACTTGGCGCCAACATCTCGCTGCCAACCCTGGTGCTATTCGCCGTGCTGATATCAACGCCGCGAACAGGACTCGTGTGGACCGTGCTGGTCTTGGTTGAAATCCTCGCCATTGCTTACCTGAAGCGCTCGGGCTACGACCCTCCCATCAAGCCAAGCCCCGAGTGGGTCAAGTCAGCGACTGATCGAGTCCCATTTTTCTTCACGCTGGGATCGGCATTGATCGGCGCCTTGATCCAACGCGCCTTGCACCACTATCGAACCCAGTTACAGCAAGCGCGCGCCGATCAAGCGATAGCACGTGCAGCTGCTGAAAGCAGCGTTCGACGGTTTAACGATTTTGCTGAAATTGCCGCAGACGGTTTTTGGGAAACCGATGACCAGTTGCGATTGACTTACGTATCTCCGAGCTTCGCGCAAGCCATCGGTATGGATATGGCGCAGATGGTTGGGCAGACGCCCGAAGCGGTATGGCGCCAGCGCTTTCCAGGCGACACAGGCCTTGCTTCCTTCGCAAAGCCGATGCACGACCGACGGTCATTCGGCAACCAATTTTTGTCCATCCTGAACGCGGCCGGGGAACGTAGTTTGCTGTTGAATCAAGGTCGGCCGGTGCACGACGAGACTGGCAGTTTCAGCGGCTATCGCGGCGTCGTACGTGACATTACTGCGCAAAAAGCGGCAGAACGAGCGCTACGCTACAACGAGCGACGGTTGCGGATGGTGACCGACAACCTGCCTGCACTGGTTGCCTACATCGATCGCGACGAGCGCTATCGCTTCGCCAACGCGGCCATCGGCAAAACGTTTGGTGTGGACCCGGCGACCATGATCGGCCGCACAATGCGCGAAATGCGTGGTGAGGCGTTGTATGCGCAGCTGGCCGAGCACGTGGCGGCGGTCCTGCGCGGCGATCCCGTCACCTTCGAGGGCAAGGCACCGGGTAAGGACCGCGACTACCACTTCCAGTCCAACTACATCCCGGACATCGGCGGCGACGGAGAGGTGCGCGGCTTTTATGCCATGACCTTCGATATCACCGCCCATGTGGATGCGCAAATGCGCTTGGCAGCCGGCGAGCGGCGCTTGCGCCTGATAACGGACAACCTGCCGGTGTTGATTTCCTACATCGATGTCGAGCGGATATTCCGTTTCAACAATTCCACCTACGAAAAGTGGCTGCAGCGACCGCTGGATGAAATCACCGGACGCAGCGTTGCTGAGGTCTACACTCCTGAGACTTTCGAGGAGGTCGAGCCGTATCTAGATCGCGCACTCAAAGGCGAGCAGGTCAGCTTTGAGATGGAACCGAAAGGAGACAGAGACCGGCATGTGCACGTGACCTATGTGCCAGAGACCGATGCCAAAGGAAAGGTCCTAGGAATCTATGGATTGATCCACGATGTCACCGACGTCAAACGCATCGAGTGTCAGCTGCGAACGCTGGCTCAGTTCGATGCATTGACGGGATTACCCAATCGCAATCGCTACAACGACAAGCTCGACGAGGCGATAGCTCGCAGCGAGCGCACGGGTCAGCTGATGGCGTTGATGTTCCTCGATTTGGACCACTTCAAGTCCATCAACGACAGCTTGGGTCACAACGCTGGCGATCAGGTATTGCAGGAGTTCGGCCGTCGCCTCATCCGCTCAGTGCGCCAAGTCGATACCGTGGCGCGTTTGGCTGGAGACGAGTTTGTGATAATTATCGAGGCGCTGCACACGCCTGAAGAGGCGGCAGCCATCGCACGGAAGATCCTCCAAGCGACCACCCAGCCGTTCGACATTTCCGGGCACATGAGGCTGCTTTCTACAAGCATTGGCGTTGCGATCCGCAGGCCCGGCGAAACAGATGGGAAGTCCTTGCTGAAGCGAGCCGACGAGGCGTTGTATGCGGCGAAGGAAAGCGGTCGGGGAACATTTCGCATTGCGGAATAGGGGGCTGCGGCAATCGGTTGATGAGCTACGGTTCTGCGGGGTCACACGCCCGCATAGCGCTCCGCCACACCCACCCAGCGCCGCACCAGCGCTTCGGCTGCGGCAGGTGAATCCTGCAACAAAGCATCGCCGACCTCGCGCACCAGCGGCAACAAATGTGCGTCGCGGCCGAGATCGGCAATCCGAAACTGCGCCAGACCGGTTTGGCGGGTGCCCAACAACTCACCGGGCCCGCGCAGTTCCAAGTCCTTTTCGGCGATGACGAAGCCATCGTTGGTCTGCCGCAAGGTGGCTAGTCGTTCGCGCGCCAGCATCGACAGCGGTGCGCGATACAGCAGCACGCAGCTCGATGCCTGTGCGCCGCGACCCACGCGGCCGCGCAACTGGTGCAGCTGCGAGAGTCCGAGTCGCTCGGCATTTTCGATCAGCATCAGCGAGGCATTGGGAACATCGACGCCCACTTCAATGACCGTAGTAGCCACCAGCAGGTGCGTTTCGCCTTGCTTGAACGCGGCCATCGCGGCTTGCTTCTGTGTCGCCTTGAGACGGCCGTGGACGAGGCCGATGTTCAGTTCGGGCAGTTGTGCGACCAGCACATCGAAGGTGGTTTGTGCCGCTTGCGCTTCGATCTTGCTGCTGCGCCCTGAAGGCGCCGAATCGACCTCACTCTCCTCGATCAGCGTGCACACCCAGTACGCCTGTCGGCCTTGCGCGCAAGCAGCACGAATACGCTCGATGATTTCTGGCCGCCGCTCGTCGTTGATCGCCACCGTACGTACCGGTGTGCGGCCGGGTGGTAGCTCGTCGATCACTGACACATCGAGATCGGCATAGGCAGTCATCGCCAAGGTGCGTGGGATGGGTGTGGCCGTCATCACCAACTGATGCGGTACGCGGCTGCCGTCGCGACCCTTGTCCCGCAGCGCCAGCCGTTGATGCACACCGAATCGATGTTGCTCATCGATGATGCATAGCGCCAATTGATCAAACAGCACGCCTTCCTGCATCAGCGCGTGGGTGCCAACGACGACCTGCGCACTGCCGTCTGCCATCGCCGCCAGCACGCTTTGGCGCGCCTTGCCGGTGACCTTTCCGGCCAACCATTCGACGCGCACGCCGAGCGGAGTGAGCCAACTTCGCAGGCTGCTGAGATGTTGTTCGGCCAACAATTCGGTGGGCGCAACCAATGCGACTTGCCCGCCTGCCTCCACTGCGTGCATGGCCGCGAGCGCGGCGACGACGGTTTTGCCCGAGCCGACATCGCCCTGCACCAAGCGCAGCATCGGCACCTGGCGGCGCATGTCGGCGACGACCTCGCCAAGCACGCGTGCTTGCGCGCCAGTCAGCTCGAACGCCAGCGAACGCCGCAGCTGATTGGCCAGCACACCGCGCGCAGCAATGGCATGCGCGCCGAGCTGCTGCACGGCAATGCGCTGCCTGCGCAAACTCAAATGATGGGCAAGCAGTTCTTCCAGCGCCAAACGCGACTGTGCCGGATGCTCGCCTGCGCGCAATGCGGCCAAGTCGACATCCGGCGGTGGCCGGTGCACGCAGCGCAGCGCATCTCCTAGTCGCGGCAACCCGCGCGCGCTCAGCAGTGCGCATGGCAACAACTCCAGTGCTTCTTCGTCGGGAAGCTGCTCCAGCGCAAGCAAGATCAGGCGCGAGAGTGATGCAGGCCCGATGCCCTCAACCGCCGGATAAATCGGATCCAGCTGCGCGCTTTGCACGGCCAGCTCGTCATCGGCAAGAAAGCGATAGCTGGGATGGATGATCTCGAAGCCGAACTGGCCAGCGCGTGGCGATCCAAATACAGCGATGCGTCGGCCCGGCACGAAGCCACTGACTTGCGCGGCACGAAAGTGGATGAAGCGCAGGACCAAAGTGGCGTCCGAGTCATCGCGAATCGCGACCCGCAAGGTTGGGCGAAAGCGAAAACTGCGTTCGACGGCATCGACTACGCCATCAATTAACGCCGGTTCGCCGGCACGCAACTGCGCAATCAGTGTGTGTTGGGTGCGATCCTCATAGCGCAGCGGCAGGTGAAACCACAGGTCCTGCAAACTATGCAGACCGCGCGTTGCCAAGCTTGCGCAGACGCGCGGCCCGGCGCCCTTGAGCACACTGATCGGCCGATCAGCGGCGGCCGCATCGGCGCTAGTCGCAGTGGATGAACGCGAAACAGGCAACGGCGCGATGCGCTCAGTGACTCAAAGCGGAGGCGTCAAGGCAATACCAGCACGGCATCGATCTCCACCGGCACGCCACGCGGCAACGCAGCAACGCCGATGGTGGAGCGCGCGGGGTAGGGCGTTTCAAAATACTCGGCCATCACCGCGTTGACGGCGGCAAAGTCGGCCAAGTCGGTCAAATAAATTCCGATCCGCACGACATCGGCCATCGAGCCACCCGCAGCGGCGCAAACTGCCTGCAGATTCTTGAAAACGCGATGCGTTTGGACGGTGATATTGCCCTCGACAATCGTCATCGTCGCCGGATCAAGCGGAATCTGACCCGACAGATACACCGTTTGTCCGCAACGTGCAGCTTGCGAATAGGGACCGATGGCGGCGGGTGCATTGTCGCTGTGGATGGCGAGTCTGGGCATGGTGGTTTCGTGGCGGGTTTGGTGGAGGGATTGTAGGAGGATTGGGGTTGTCGGCGCTTTGCGCTGGCGAAGCGCGCCCACTTCCGTCATTCCGGCGAGCGCCGGAATCCACACGTTGCGTTGTCATTCCCGTGAAAGCAGGAATCCAGCCCCGTTTGTCATTCCGGCGAACGCCGGAATCCAGCTGTTGCGTTGTCATTCCGGCGAAGGCCGGAATCCAGCTTTTCGCTTCACTCGCCGTGAATTGGCTTTCCGCAGGGTTTCGTCCGCCTAGGCGGCGGCCGAGTCACTTTCTCTTGTCTCGCCAAGAGAAAGTAACCAAAGAGAAGGCGACCCCGATGTGGCGCTCGCGATGGAGCCGCGAGTCCACGTCGGTCGGGAGGGGTTTTTGACAGT
>JANNWF010000133.1:0-5124 GCA_031408455.1 Pseudoxanthomonas sp.
CCCAGCGACCCATCGCCGCCTTGGACGGGACGCAACTGGTCGACCACAAACTCCGGCCCCACGCTGGCCAGGCTCGACCCCCACAGCAGGTAGCAGATTCCGCCGAATCCGGTGGATTGGGGATCAGCGTTGGTGTCGCAAACGATGACATCGTTGATGCCATCGCCGTCGTAATCGAGCTGGCCGCCCAGTCCAAAGCCCAAGGTGCCCCTGAGCTCCGGTTGGCGCAGTGCAACCACTGGCTGAATCGGCTGGGCTCGGTCCACTTGGCCGTAGTACACCAAGGCTCGACCCGCCCGACCCACAGTGAAATCGTCGCGGCCATCGCCGTTGATGTCACCCAGCCCTTGCACGGTGAGGCCAAAGAATGCATTGGTAGCCGGACCAAAGTGCACGCGCACCTGATCCCCGTAGATGCCGGAACCCACCCGCTGCAAATCGATCTCGGGCGGAAATGCCGCCTCGCCAGCTGCGGCGCGGCGACCGTAAAACAGGTAAACCGCGCCCGGGAAGACCCCGGGCGCGTTACTCGCAAACGCAGAGCCAATTGCAAAGTCGGCTATGCCATCCCCATCCAGATCCCCCATCGGCTTAATCCGTCCCCCTTCGCTCAAATCTCGCCCGCCGCCCGCAATGACAAAGCCTAGGTCCGCAGCATCGGCCACGCCGGGGCCTAAGCTTCCCAAGCTCATCGGACCTTGCTGCGGCTTGCCAAAGATGACGTAGGTCAGGCCATAAAAGTCTGTGCCCTGATAGGCGTACTGAGCGGCATTGACGGCATAATCAACATGAGCATCGCCATTGATGTCGCCCAAAGCCACCACGAGTCGCCCCACCGATGCATCGCGCTGCTCACCTTGCAGTGCCACTTCGCGGTGATTGGGCGCGGGATCACAGTCGGCCTCGGACTGAGCGTTTGCTAGCGTTGGTAAATTGACTGACAGCAGCCCGAGCAGCACATTCAAGACAACGCAAGTGGAGCGCATGGGGAATCTCGCCTTAGGTTACTTAGTAGCTGGGGGAGCAGGAACCGCTTTGGACTGTGGCTTGGTTATTGTTTGCGACCGGGTCAACTTGCCCGCCGGCGTCAATCCACGCCGAGACGTTGAGAGGTGCGGCTGATAGCTGGGTTTCCTCGCAGACCCATTGCAGCTCGAAAGGATCGTTCAGCGGGCTCAGGGTCAATGGATCGCGGTTGTACCGGACCTCGGGTACTTCACAGCTGTAGGCAGCACAGAACCCAGCGCAATCAACACCACTGGGGAAGTCGACCGGCGCGCACAGCTCGGCCGACTCACCGATAAGGTGAGTCGAGCATTGGGTGTTTCGAGTGAGCAGAATATTCAAGGTTCGATCATGGACGCGACTAGGGCCGAGGTTTTCCACCTCGACCCTGAAGGCATTGTCGGGTCCCGCAATGGCCGTGACTTTGGCATCGGCCTCATCGAGCCTGCTCAGCGCGTTTTGCAGGTTGGGCAGCGGACCGATGTGGATGAACGGGAATGCCGGATTGACTTGCTCGGGGGTGCCCGTGGCGCGCACCAGTTGCCTGATCTCGCGCGCGTCAAGCGGTGTCCCAAACTCCTCCTTGGCGGCTTGTTGAGTCAGGATGACCGCCGCGGTGACGATCGGCGTCGCGCTGCTGGTGCCGTTGTACGTATCTGTGTAGGTGCGGTTGATGCTGCCATCGCCCGTGAACAGGTCACCTGTGTGGCCCAGCGTCGCCACGCCTTCACCCCAGCCTTGCAGGGTGACGCGACCGCCGTAGGTCGTGGTCCCCATCGGTTGCTGATTGGTGGGGAATGCAGCGCCGACGATGAGCGCGCCGCTATCGCCGCGGTCAAGATAGACCACCTAGTCCGACCCACTCAACTCGCGACCGCCGTTGCCGGCCGCGGCGACCACAATCTGACCTCGGTCAGTCGCGACCTTCGTCGCCAGCCATACATCGTGATCGTACTCGGCCGGGACATTCGAGAACGGATCTTTCTTCGATTGCAGCGTCTGCATCTCCAGCATGATCACATCGCCAATGCCAATGATGGAGCTGGCATTGAGGATGGCTGCGGCGCGACGGTTGCCAAACGTCTCCGGGGACGCGGCAAAGGATTGCGTCGAAAGTTCTGGAAAGACGTACGGTACCGCCGCGCGGGCCATTCCCTTCATGCCGAAGGCGTTTTGCGCCGACGAGGAGAGAATGCCGACCGAGGCCGCGCCGTGCCGGCAGGAGCCGACGAGGTCCGGACTGACCGAAGCAATGTTGGCTTCGGTGAATTGCGTTGGGCCTTCTTCGGCGAGCAAACTCGCACTTTGCTGATCCTCATGATCTGGAAGCCAGCAACGCTCGATGTCTACATACTTCATGCCCTCGCCGCGCAGGCCAACGCTTTCGGCAAAGGTGGCATTGATGCCGGGAGGCGGCAGGAAGTAGGTCTGGAAGCTGTGCAGATTCGGGGTGGCCGTCGGCGGCGGTACATTGACCGCCTTGATTGACAAGTACTCGACGGACGCGAGCGCCAGCAGGTCATTGATTGCGCTCTGCCGATCACCGGAAGAAGTCGTAGGGAAAACGATGTAGTAGATGCCTTGCAAGTCCGGCTGCGCGCGGCCGGAGCGTGTTTCGGCTTCGGCAAGAATCGTCTCGATCAGCGCGGGGCTGAGCTGGATTTCGGGCTTCAGCAGCAGGTTGTGCTCGGCAAGCACGCTGGTAATTGCAGCCGTGCTGGTCCCCGGCGCGGCAGTGACCACCGAACCGCCAGCGATGCGGACTCTGCCCGCGTCGGAAAACTTCACGGTGGCGTAATAGCTGGATGCTGAAAGTCTCGCCACTGACACGGATTCACTTGCCAGCGGCGTACGCGGGATCAACTCCGTAGCGCTTGCTCCACCCCCGAACACTCCCAAGGCCAAGGCCAAGGCCAAGGCCAAGGCGATCCCGCGTTTCAACTTGATTGCAAACACATTCATCAGACAAATCTCCATAAGACAATCAGAACCCGTTTGCCGGCCGCCGCCAAGCAGGCGGCGCAGACCAAAGGAGGGCGGGCGGATTTGTCCGCCCAGGGATATAAGTGTCGCGATCAGGCGAAACTTCGCACCCCGGAGTCCATGCCTCGAAATTCGGCGTTTGCGTTGAAATCGAACAGCAGTTGCACAAGTCGGCGTACTGCGCGCGTACGCCTTCGCTTCGCTCGGCCGGCTCTATAACGGCAGCGGCCGCGTTCCAACGCTTTTGTGGTGCGGAGCGTGCTCTGATGTTGTGAAGGCAGGTAGCTGAAAAGCGCCCCCAGGCCCAGCCCCGACTCCCGCTCATCAAGCGTGTTCCAAACAAACATGGCGTAACTCCTGCCGAGCAAAGCTCGGCGATCCAAGAGCCGCCACTCGAATCATCGAACCGCGTTCGGCAGGCCACCCGCGCCTTGCATTGGCACGAGCCATGTTTGTTCGGCGATTGCGGTGCGTTAACCGCGTGCAGAAAGCTCCTGCAGGCCCACCATCAATTCAACCCTTCCATACGCCCCACGCGCATCCAGCGCCCATCGCAATCGTCGAAGGCTGCACTACCTAAGCAGCCGCAAGTTATCGTCAGTTCGCTTGCCGATGTGTGCGCGTGAACGACCGCTTAGCTCTGGTTGACAGTGGTTTGGAGTGACCGTTGTGGGTCGGGTTGCGCCCGTCGAGTTCGGCGCTGACCGGCCAATAGTCGCCGTTGGCCGTGCCGGGTTGGCGTCAGGAGCTCATCCGCCTGGCACTGTCACCGCTCAGCACGTTGCCCTCGTGGCCGATTGAACGAATGGCCTGGTCTCGCGGATGCCATGATGGCTCGGGCACTGCCTACCGCAAAGCCGAATACACGTATGCAACCGCATCGTCTTGCCGGGGATGAAGCGAAAAGCGTCTGCAGGAAGAACCAAGAGCACAGCGCCGAAACAGCTAGCCGTCAGAGGTTGACGGAGGAGTCCATACACGAGGGTTAGGTGGCGTTCGGCATGCCGAGAGACTAGGTCTGCTGAAATTGCGTTGCTGTTACGCCGCAGGCTCGGCACCAGAAGGCGTAGTACGTGCCCTCCATGAAATGATCGATTTCGCCATTCTCGATCTGCGCGACCACGGGCATGGTCTGCGTGCAATCTGGGCAGGCCGGAAAAGCAGCATCTTGAATCCAAGCGGGGGCCCCGCCGAGCTGACTCAGCGTGGTTGGCAAGAATTGGTCGGCCGCGTGCAATTCACCACGAGCGGAGCCGAGCGTTAGCTGCTTTGCGGGCGTCCACTCCGAACCGGGCTCGTCTGGAAGGATTGGTGGCTTCACGTTGCTCGAATGCCAACTCACTTCGCCGTCCCTGCTGACCTTCATGAAGACTGGGCCGTAGCAAGAGCAGGAAGGACACGTCACCACCTCTCCCGGAAGATCGAGATCGAGCAACCGCGGGTCTTGCGTGTTGAATCTCAAGAGAGTGGTGAGCGGCCCGGCGCACCAAGGGCATGAGCCGGTGGCGGGGAGAACGCTACGCACGGCCGACTCGGTCGAGCCGGCATCGCAGGTAACCAGGGCGTAAGCCCGATGTGAGTACAGGAGGCGCTTGGAACCCACGGAGTTCAGCTCCCATCCCGCCTCGTGCGCGTAGGTGTGTGGAGGGATGAAGAGCTCACCCGCCCACGACGGCGATTGCGCCCGCCACCCTGCGAAGAGGTCACACACGAACGGGCTACCGATCCATGCCAACGCCAAAAGGGCATGATTCAAGCGCAACTGCTCCGATGGAATGAACTTGAGTATTCGGTGCGTCGTTTCGTCCGTAGCCCCGCGAAAAATGATTCCCGGATCGAGCAACCCAGATTCGAGCCAAGCATCGTGGATTTCGGTAAGGTCCACCGAAGTGAAGGCCGCGAGCCAGCGAGCAATCTGAACCGCTTCTCGCCGCCGACCATCGACGAGAGCGTTCCGTGCAATGCCGATGACCGACGCAACCTGCTTGTCGGTTAGCGACTGAATCAGATGGCTGACGTCCCCGAGATACGGCTTCTCTCTGAGCAACTCGTTTCGAATTGGCTCTCGCACGAGCAGCCGGACTATTTCGATCGGATCAGTCACTCCCTCGAAGGGATCTACCTCCCGTCGATTCG
>JANNWF010000134.1:0-10631 GCA_031408455.1 Pseudoxanthomonas sp.
CCAAAAACAGCAGCGCCTTGAAGAAGGCATGGGTCATCAAGTGGTACACCGCGCCCGAATACGCCGACACACCCAACGCGACGGTCATATAGCCGAGCTGCGACAGTGTCGAGTACGCCACCACGCGCTTGATGTCGTTCTGGACGATACCGATCAAGCCGGTGAAGAACGCGGTCGTCGCGCCGATGAACAACACGAAGGCGAGCGCCGTTTCCGACAGCTCGAACAACGGCGACATCCGCGCCACCATAAAGATGCCCGCAGTGACCATGGTGGCGGCGTGGATGAGGGCGGAAATCGGTGTGGGGCCTTCCATCGAATCCGGCAGCCACACATGCAGCGGCACTTGGGCCGACTTGCCCATCGCGCCGATGAACAGGCAGATACAGATAAAACTCGGTACCGCCCACACCACATCGCCCCAGGGCGAGAAGCTCAACTTCGCGATCGCTGGCGCGGCCGCAAAAACAGTGGCGTAGTCGAGCGAGCCAATCCAGTACAGAACGGCCGCGATGCCAAGCAGGAATCCGAAATCACCGACCCGATTGACCAAAAAGGCCTTTAAATTGGCAAAAATTGCTGTCGGCCGTTTGAACCAGAATCCGATCAACAGATACGACACCAAACCCACCGCTTCCCAGCCAAAAAACAGCTGCAAGAAGTTGTTGCTCATCACCAGCATCAGCATCGAGAAGGTGAATAACGAGATGTAGGAAAAGAACCGCTGATAGCCCGGATCGTCCTTCATGTAGCCGATGGTGTAGACGTGCACCAACAGCGATACGAAGGTCACCACCACCATCATCATGGCGGTGAGGTTGTCGATCAAAAACCCGACATGCGCCGAGTAGCCGGCGATCTGAAACCAGGTGTAGACATTGGCGTTGTAGATCGGCGCGGCCTCGAAGACCAGCGCGTACAAGACACGGCACGACAAGGCGCAGGAAACTGCGACACCAAGAATCGTCACCCAATGCGCGCCGGCGCGGCCAATCTGGCGACCAAAGAAGCCCGCAAGCACAGCACCGAGCAGCGGTGCCAAGGCAATGATGAGAAGAGTGGTCTGATCGATCACGGCCGTTATCCGCTCAGGCTGTCGAGTTCAGCGACATTGATGGTCGCCTTGTTGCGGAACAGGCTGACCAGAATCGCCAAGCCAATCGCGGCTTCGGCGGCCGCCACGGTGAGGATGAAAAACACGAACACTTGGCCGTGCACATCGCCCAAGTAGCGAGAGAAGGCGATGAAGTTGAGGTTGACCGCGAGCAGCATCAATTCAATCGCCATCAAAAGCACGATGACGTTTTTGCGATTGATGAAGATGCCGGCGACCGCAATCGCAAACAGCACCGCTGCCAGTGCCAAGTAATGGCCAAGGGAAATCATATGAGCGAAATCACTTGCGCGCCTCCGGTTTTTCCGCGGGCATGCTGATCAAACGCACGCGATCTTCGCGCCGCACTTGTACCTGTCGAGAGGCATTTTGATGCTTGGTGCCGACGCGCTTGCGCAAGGTAATCATGATCGCCGCGATGATGGCGACGGTCAGGATAGCGGCCGCAATTTCGAACGGCAGCAAGTACTGGGTGAACATCGCCGTTCCCAACCACTCGGTGTTGCTCATTCCTGCGGCTAGCACCGGGTCGGCGGCGGGAAAGTCCTGCTGAAAGCGCTGTACGCCGATCAAGGTCACCATTTCCAACACCATCACTACTGCGACCACGATGCCCACCGGCAAGTAGCGGGCAAAGCCTTCGCGCATGGGCTCCGGCTTGATGTCGAGCATCATCACTACGAACAGGAACAAGACCATCACCGCGCCGACATAGACCAGCACTAGGGCAATAGCCAGAAACTCGGCCTCGGCCAACAACCAAATACAGGCGCTGGAGAAAAATGTCAGCACCAGAAACAGCGCGGCATGCACCGAGTTGCGCACGCTGATCACTGCCAGCGCTGAGCCAGCAGTGACGGCGGCGAGAAAGTAAAAAGCGAACAGTGAAAAAGTCATGGGTAGAAAGTCATCGAGAGGCCGTCAGCGCGTCAACGATAGGTGGAGTCGAGATTGCGGCGCTCGGCAATGTCGGCTTCAAACCGATCACCGATCGCCAACAACTGCAGCTTGTTGACGATGTTCTCGCCGCGCTTCTCGAAGTGATACTCGTGAATGTGCGTCTCGACGATAGAGTCGACCGGGCAACTCTCCTCGCAGAAGCCGCAGTAAATGCACTTGAATAGGTCAATGTCGTAGCGCGTGGTGCGCCGGCTACCGTCCTCGCGCGGTTCTGAGTCAATCGTGATCGCCAAGGCCGGGCACACCGCTTCGCACAGCTTGCAAGCAATGCAACGCTCTTCGCCGTTGGGATAGCGCCGCAGGGCGTGCAAACCACGAAAGCGATGCGACTGCGGGATGTGCTCCATCGGATACCGCATGGTGTACTTCGGCGCCCAAAAATAGCGCCACGTCACCGCCATGCCGGCCAACAACTCCAGCAGGAACAAGCTTTTCAAGTAACCCAGCGCGCGATTCATCGTTGCAGTCTCATTGCTCAGGCGCCCGCCTGGAACCAACCAGCGTGAACGAACCACGCTGCGGCCAAAATCCAGACGATGGTGATAGGAATGAACACCTTCCAGCCAAGGCGCATGATCTGGTCATAGCGATAGCGTGGAAACGTGGCGCGAAACCAAAGAAACAGGAAGGCGAACGCGAAGGCCTTGATCAGCAACCACCAAATGCCCGGCTCGCTCAAAAAACCCAACTCCATGCCTTGGAAGGGGCTCAGCCAACCGCCCAAGAAAAACAGTGGAGTGAGGAAGCTGACCAAAATCATGTTGGCGTATTCGGCCAAGAAAAACAGCGCAAACGCAGCGCCTGAATACTCAACGTGAAAGCCAGCCACGATCTCCGACTCGCCCTCAGCCACATCGAACGGCGCGCGGTTGGTCTCGGCCACACCGGAAATGAAATAGATCACGAACAGTGGCAATAGCGGCAGCCAAAACCACTCAAACGGCCCGGCATCACCCGCCTGAGCTTGCACGATTTCACTCAGATTGAGGCTGCCAGCAGCGATCAACACGCCGACCAAGGCAAAGCCCATCGCGATCTCGTAGCTAACGACTTGCGCGGCGGAACGCATTGCACCGAGGAAGGCGTATTTCGAATTCGACGCCCATCCGGCCAGCAAGATGCCGTAGACGCCCATCGACGTCATCGCCAACAAATACAACAGGCCAGCATTGGCATTGGATAGAACCAAGGTGTCAGCAAACGGCACCACCGCCCATGCAGCGAAGGCGGGCGCCAAGGTCAGCACGGGGGCGAGGCGGTACAGGAACGGACTGGCGTTGGTCGGAACCAGCAGCTCTTTGAACAGCATCTTAAAAACATCGGCAAACGGCTGCAGCAGACCAGCGCCGATGTGCATCGGCCCGTGCCGCACGTGCATCCAGCCGATGACTTTGCGTTCCCACAAGGTGTAAAACGCAACGCCGAGAATCAGCGGAATGGTCACCGCCAGGATTTTCGCCAGGGTCCAGACGAGTAGCAGCAAAGTCTCCATCGCGGACTAGGCCTTCACTGCGTCGATCTGAAGGGCCGCACCCGCCGGTGCCAACGGGCCACTGGCGGCATGACCGCACTCGATCCAAGCACCACCACGCGCCACTTGCTCGCCGATTTCGACCGGCAATACAGCGACTCCAAACCCATCGTCGACCCGCACCATCTGGCCCTCGCTTAAGCCCAGCGCTAACGCGTCATCGGCGTGCAAGGTCACGCAGACAGCGCGCGACAAACTATGTGCTTGTAACGGTGCCGCGCGGCGGACCACGGCGTCGCTGCCGTAGACCGCGGTGGTTGCAATGCGCTGCAGCCCCGTAGGCGCGCTCACTCGCGCGGACAAACCCGTCCCGCTGGCAACTGACGCTGCGGACATGGACGCGCGCAGACTTGGCAAATCGGCAAATGCAAACCCGCTCAGTCCCATGCGTTCACCCAGAGCGCGCAACACCCGCCAGCCTTGCCGCGCCTCGCCCGGCAACTTCGCGGCCGCAGGCGTCGACTGCGCATCGCCGTGCGCATTGGTCAGCGTCGCATCAATCTCAGGTAGCAAGCCAATTGGCAGAATGACCGAGGCCTGCGACTTCAACGCCGCTGGCGCGAAGGCGCTAAACGCGATGATGTTGGATGCTTTCGCTAGCGCACGCTGGGCGACGCCGCCATCGGCGAAATCAACGCTGGGCTCGATGCCATAAAGCACGTAGGTTGCGCGCGCCTTTGCGAACAAGGGGCCAGCGTTTGACTCGCTTGGCAGCACGCCGTGGCGCGCCAAGCCCACCGCGTTAGCGCCTTGCGGTATGACATTGAGCTTGCCGCCGAGGCCTGTCGTCAACTGGCGCGCGAGTGCGCGCAACCACGATGCATTCGGGTGGTTCTGAGCCGATTCGCCGAGCACGACGACCAGTCGCTTGGACGCAGTCAAGGTCGCCGCCAATGCCTCGATCGCATCGTCTGCGCTCGCGGAGGCCAAGGCTGCGGCCATGCCGGCAGGCGGCGTGCTTTCGCCATCATCTTCTAGCGCACTGACCAAGCCCAGCATGCTGTCGAGCATGCCGGTAGGGGTCACGATCAGGCTGTGGGTTAGCTCAAAATGCAGATCGAAGGCGACTGGATTGATGGTCGCGATCTTGGCGCCCCGTTTGCTCGCTTTGCGCACGCGATGACCAAGGATCGGCGCTTCCAAACGCGGGTTGCAGCCGACCAGCAAGATGACGTCGGCGGCCTCCACCTCAGCCAAGCTCGCCTCGAAAGGCTGGGCAACCGGCGCGTCAGCAAAATCGAGTTCATGAATCCGATGATCGATGAAACCGCAGCCCAAGCCCTGCGCCAAGCGCGCGAGCAAGGCACCTTCTTCATTGGAAGTCACCGGGTGCACCAGCACGCCAAGTTGATCCGTTTTCGTCGCGCTGAGTAGTTCGGCACAACGCGTCAGCGCCGCCTCCCAACTCACCTCGCGCCATTCGTCACCTTCGCGCAGCATCGGCACACTGACTCGATCTGCGGCCAGCAACCCCGCGTGGCTGTAGCGATCGCGATCCGACAGCCAACTTTCGTTGATCGCCTCGCAATCACGCGGCACCGTCCGCAGCACTTCGCCGCGGCGCAAGTGCAAGAACAAATGTGAGCCGAGCGCGTCGTGATAACCAATGCTCGGCCGCGCAGTGAGCTCCCACGCACGGGCGCGGAATCGGAACGGATTGTTGGTCAGCGCGCCGACCGGGCAGACATCAATGATGTTGCCTGACAGCTCGCTACTGATGTTTTTGCCGATATAGGTGCCAATCGACAGATTTTCACCGCGACTCATGCCGCCTAACTCATACGTGCCAGCGATCTCGGCAACAAACCGCACACAACGCGTGCAGTGAATGCAGCGAGTCATATCGGTGGCGATCAGCGGGCCCATGTCCTCATCGGCTACGACGCGCTTGGCCTCGACGAAACGGCTGACCGATTGGCCATAGCCCATCGCCACGTCTTGCAACTCACACTCACCGCCTTGATCGCAGATCGGGCAATCCAAGGGGTGATTAATGAGCAAGAATTCCATCACGTTGCGCTGCGAATCCAGCGCCCGCTTGGATTGGGTGTACACCTTCATGCCTTCCATCACCGGCGTGGCGCAGGCCGGCATCGGCTTGGGTGCTTTCTCGACATCGACCAGACACATGCGGCAGTTGGCCGCGATGGTCAGCTTGTCGTGATAGCAGAATCGCGGGATCGAGACACCCATGCGATCAGCGGCATGAATGATCATCGAACCCTTGACCGCCGTCGTCGCCACGCCATCGATTTCGATGTTGACGTGGTCGGTAGCGGCTGGGGGCGCGGTTACGGTGCTCATGCTTTGCAGCAGCCTTGGGTGAAGCGGGGTTGGGGGCTGGGGTGAAGCGGCACGCTTGCAAACCGCAGGCTTGCGTGTCGCTGAACGCCCGAGCGCTGCGCGCGAGGGCCGGGAAATGGGGGCTGGGGCGCATGGATGGACGATGCATGTTTGATCCGCACCAACGAGCAAAGCTGGCCTTCGGAGTTACGGGCACAGCGAGAGCTGTGGCTGTGCGCCCCAGCCCCCAGCCCCCAGCCCCCAACCCCGCTCTTCAAAAACGCAATCACGCCGCCTCCCGCACAACACCGGCCAACTGATCGTCCACCAAAAACCGCTTGTTCGAAATCGCGTATTCGAATTCGTGCCAGTAATGACGCAAGAATCCTTGAACTGGCCAAGCGGCGGCTTCACCGAACGCGCAGATCGTATGACCTTCGATTTGCCCGGCTGCCGCCTTCAACATATGCAGATCATTGGGCGTGGCGGTGTGCTCGACCATCCGGCTCAACACGCGGTACATCCACCCGGTACCTTCGCGGCAGGGCGTGCATTGGCCACAGCTCTCGGCGTAATAGAACTGCGAGATGCGGCGACAGGCCCGAACCATACACGTGGTGTTGTCCATGACGATGACCGCACCAGAGCCTAAACCCGAGCCGGCTTTTTGCAGCGCGTCGTAATCCATCGTCAAGCCAAGCATGGTGTCGCCTGGCAGCACCGGCATCGAAGATCCGCCGGGAATCACCGCTTTCAGCGTGCGGCCGGGACGCATGCCGCCGGCCATCTCCAGCAGATCTTTGAACGGTGTACCCAAGCGCACTTCAAAGTTGCCTGGCTTGGCAACGTGACCGGAGACGCTGAACATTTTCGGACCGCCGTTATTCGGCTTGCCCAAATTAAGGAACCACTCCGCACCGTTGCGAATGATCGCCGGCACCGAGGCAAAGGTCTCGGTGTTGTTGATCGTCGTCGGCCGCCCGTACAAGCCGAAATTGGCTGGAAACGGCGGCTTGTAACGCGGCTGGCCTTTCTTGCCTTCCAGCGACTCCATCAACGCGGTCTCTTCGCCGCAGATGTAAGCCCCGGCGCCTAGCGCCGCAAAAATGTCGACATCCACACCAGTGCCAAGAATGTTCTTGCCCAACCAGCCGTTGGCGTAAGCGTCTTGCAAGGCTTGCTCGAAATGCTCGAAAGGTTCGTGATGGAACTCGCCGCGCAAGTAGTTGTAGCCCACGGTCGAACCCATGGCATAACACGCAATGGCCATGCCTTCGATCACCGCGTGCGGATTAAAACGCAGGATGTCGCGGTCTTTGCACGTGCCAGGCTCGGATTCATCAGAGTTGCACAGGACGTACTTCTGACCCGGCGCATTACGCGGCATGAAGCTCCACTTCAAACCAGCGGGAAAACCGGCACCACCACGCCCCCGCAAAGCCGAGGCCTTGACCGTGTTGATCACTTCTTCCTGCGAGATCTTCTCGGTCAGAATCTTCCGCCACGCCTGATAGCCAGCCGCCTTCAAGTAGCTGCCGTAGCTCCACGGCTGCTCGAAATGCAGGGTGGTGCAGACCACGTTATGGGCTTGCGGCGGCGGCCCGACCGGGCCACGCGTCTGCGGATGAACCATATCGTGATGAGCCACGGATCAGCCCCCGCTCTCGCGCATTGGCGCGAACAGGAAGGTCGATGGGAGACCCAACATCATCGGACTATTCGAGCGCATCGAGGATCGCATCCAGCTTGGCGGTGTCGAGGTTTTCGTGATAATGGCCATTGACCACCATCATCGGTGCGCCGCAACAGGCGGCGAGGCATTCTTCTTCGCGTTTGAGGTATAGCTTGCCATCGGCGGTGCTTTCACCCAAACCGACCCCGTATTTCTTCTCGCAATGGCGCACCAAGTCTTCCGCACCATTGAGCCAGCACGATATGTTGGTGCAGATTGCGACGTTGTGACGACCGACCGGCGCCAGCTCAAACATCGAGTAAAACGTCGCCACCTCGTAAGCCCAAATCGCCGGCAATCCCAAGTATTTGGCTACCGCCGCAACCAACGCATCGGTCAAGAACCCGCCGTTCTGCGCCTGCGCTGCGAACAAGGCCTGAATCACTGCCGAGCGCTTGCGGTCCGCCGGGAATTTGGTCAGCCAATGGTCGATCTGCGCACGTGTGGCGTCGCTCAGCGCAAGCGCCGGATCGATGTCTTTGACTGCTTCGAAGTTGCCGGTGGCTTTCATATGCTCGGGACTCGGAACTCGGGACTCGGGACTCGGAACAAATTGCGCACCGGTGTTTCAATATTCCAACGAACAAAAAACAGGCGAGCCCTGCTCCCCGCGCGAACTCGCAGGGCTGGACCAACATCGAGTCCCGAGTCCCGAGTCCCGAGTCCCGACACCCTCACCGATCTATCTCCCCAAACACCACGTCAAACGTGCCGATCATGGCAACCACGTCAGGCAACATATGACCGCGGACGATAGTGTCCATCGACGAAAGGTGAGCAAAACCAGGGGCACGCAATTTCAGGCGGAACGGTTTGTTGGCACCGTCGGAAATCAGATAGGCCGCAAACTCGCCCTTCGGTGCCTCGACCGCCGCGTACGCCTCGCCCACCGGCAGGCAATAGCCTTCCGTAAACAACTTGAAGTGGTGGATCAGCGCTTCCATGTCGTCTTTCATCTCGGCGCGAGACGGCGGTACGACCTTGTAGTTTTTCGGCATCACCGGTCCGGGATTGGCGCGCAACCATTCCACGCATTGTTTGATGATGCGATTGCTTTGGCGCATTTCTTCCACGCGCACCAGATAGCGGTCGTAGCAGTCGCCGTTGACGCCAATCGGAATGTCGAAATCGACTTCGGCGTACTTGGCGTAGGGCTGCTTTTTGCGCAAATCCCAAGCGATACCCGAGCCACGCAACATTGGCCCGCTCATGCCCCACGCTTGGGCCATTTCGGGTGGCACCACGCCGATGCCGACCGTGCGTTGCTTCCAGATACGGTTGTCGGTGAGCAGAGTTTCGTATTCGTCGACGCGGGCAGGAAAGTCGCGACAAAACGCCTCGATGAAATCGAGCATCGAGCCGTCGCGGCTCGCGTTCATGCGCTTTAGATTGTTGCCCTTGCTCCACGGCGACTCTTGGTAGGCGGGCATGCGATCTGGCAGATCACGATAAACACCACCTGGACGGTAATAGGTCGCGTGCAGACGCGCACCGGAAACCGCTTCGTAGCAATCCATCAGCTCTTCGCGCTCGCGAAAGGCGTACAAAAACAGCGCCATCGCGCCCAAATCGAGCCCATTCGAACCTAACCACATCAAGTGATTGAGGATGCGGGTGATTTCGTCGAACAAGGTGCGGATCCATTGCGCGCGCGCGGGCACTTCCAGCCCCAGCAACTGCTCGATGGCGCGCACATAGGCGTGCTCGTTGCACATCATCGACACGTAGTCGAGACGATCCATGTAGCCGATCGACTGGTTGTAAGGCTTCGACTCCGCCAGTTTCTCGGTACCGCGGTGCAGCAGGCCGATATGCGGATCAGCGCGCTGCACGGTCTCGCCTTCCATCTCCAACACCAGCCGCAACACGCCGTGCGCTGCAGGATGTTGCGGGCCGAAATTCAGCGTGTAGCTCTTGATCTCGTGCATTAGCGACGCTCCGGTTGGGAACGTGCTTGCTCGGAGCGGGCCTGTTCAGAGCTGGCTTGCGCATAACGCGAATCATCGCGGACCACCCGCGGCACTAGCACGCGCGGTTCGATACTTACCGGTTCGTACACCACGCGCCCCTTCTCCACGTCATAGCGCACTTCGACGTTGCCGATCAGCGGAAAATCTTTGCGGAACGGATGACCGACGAAACCGTAGTCGGTAAGGATGCGCCGCAAGTCGGGATGGCCTTCGAAAATAATCCCGAACAAGTCGAACGCCTCGCGCTCGAACCAGTTCACGCCAGGCCATACATCGCAAAGTGAGCCGATGATCGGCAAGGCGTCATCCGCGCAGTAAGCGCGAACACGTAGTCGCCGATTGAAGTGGATTGAGAGCAAATGGATGACCACCGCAAAACGGCGCTCTTGCTTGCCAGGTCGCGGGCGATTGGCCCAATCAAAGCGGCCGGCGCCCTCGCCTTCCACAGCGCGTGAAAAACCTTCGGAAGAAATATCCGAGGTGTCCCACTCGACCTCACCAAAGCTCAAATAGTCGACACCACAGACGTCCATGCAGGACGTAAAACGAAACTCAGGGTCGTCACGTAGGCTGCGTGCGACCTCGACCCAGTGCTCGGGCCGCACTTCGATGGTCAGCTCGCCGTGGGCTTCGACCAGCGAAATCAGCTTGCCCTCAAAGCGGGCACGCAAGCGCTCAGAAAAGGTTTGGACGTGCTCGGCCATCTTCAGCGGGCGATGGTGTTGGTGCGGCGGATTTTCTTTTGCAACTGCAGAATGCCGTGAATCAGCGCCTCTGCGGTCGGTGGGCAACCTGGCACATAAACATCTACTGGCACGATGCGATCACAGCCGCGTACTACTGCGTAGGAGTAGTGATAGTAGCCACCGCCGTTGGCGCAACTGCCCATCGAAATGACCCACTTGGGATCGGGCATCTGGTCATAGACCTTGCGCAGTGCCGGCGCCATTTTGTTGACCAAGGTGCCGGCAACAATCATCACGTCGGACTGTCGCGGGCTGGGACGAAACACCACTCCATAGCGATCAAGGTCGAGCCGTG
>JANNWF010000135.1:0-4861 GCA_031408455.1 Pseudoxanthomonas sp.
ATCGGTCGCAAACAACGCAAGCGCCAGTTCCGCGCGCTGTGGATCGTCCGTATCAACGCCGCCGCGCGTATGTATGGCCTGTCCTACAGCCGCTTCATGAATGGCTTGAAGAAAGCGGGCATCGAACTTGATCGCAAGGCACTGGCTGACATCGCCGTGCACGACATCAATGCCTTCGCTGTGATCGCCGAAAAAGCCAAAGGCGCGCTCGCGGCCTGAGTGTATGCCTGACTGTGGTCGCCCGATGGGTGACTGCCGGCTAGAAACCGACGTGGGGAAGGGCCGAGCTCTTCCCCATCGTCGTTTTAGGGGCAGCGGATTGTTACGCGACCCGCGCCTCGACCGCATCCCATGCCATCACCGGATTGCGCAATGACCGACATCGACACCCTCGCCGCAAACGCCCTCGCTGACGTGCAAGCCGCAGCCACGCTGGACGGACTCGACCACCTGCGGGTTCGCCTGCTCGGCAAGCAAGGCGAGGTCACTGCCCTACTCAAGCAGCTGGGTGGTTTGCCGCCCGAGCAGCGCAAGGCGCAAGGCGAACAGATCAATCGCTTGCGTGACGCGCTAACGGAACTGCTGACCTCGCGCAAACTGACTCTGGAGGATCGCGCCTTTGACGAACGCATCGCCAATGAGCGGATCGATTTCACCCTTCCCGGTCGCGACGCTGAGCGCGGCGCGATTCACCCGGTCAGCCGCACCTTGGCGCGCATCACCGCGATTTTTGCGAGCTTGGGCTATGCAGTCGCTGACGGTCCTGAAATCGAGGACGACTGGCACAACTTCGAGGCCTTGAATTTTCCGCCGCATCATCCGGCGCGGGCCATGCACGATACCTTTTACTTTGGTGACGGCCGCCTGCTGCGCACGCATACCTCACCGGTGCAGATTCGTGCCATGCAAGGTCGTCAGCCACCGATCCGAATCATCGCGCCGGGCAAGGTTTACCGCAGCGATTCCGATCAGACTCACACTCCGATGTTCCATCAGGTGGAAGGCCTGCTGGTGGATGAGACGTCCAGCTTTGCCGATCTGAAAGGTACCTTGAAGCAGTTCGTCGACGCCTTCTTTGAGCGCGACTTCACGATGCGTTTTCGTCCCAGCTACTTCCCTTTCACCGAACCCTCGGCCGAAGTCGATATCGAGTGGGATCGCGGCGATGGCAGCGCACCGGGCTGGCTGGAAGTGCTTGGCTGCGGCATGGTCCATCCGAACGTGCTGCGCCATTGCGGCATTGATCCGGAGCGATACACCGGCTTTGCGTTTGGCCTCGGCGTGGAGCGCTTTGCCATGCTGCGGTATGGCGTGAATGATCTGCGCAGTTTTTTCGATAATGATTTGCGGTTTCTGAAGCAGTTTGCTTAGGAGCCAGGATTCGGGATTCGGGAACCTGATTAGTGCTGAACCTCAGCTTTGAAGCCCCTCTCCCTCCGGGAGAGGGGTTGGGGAGAGGGTACGAGGCTAGTTGGGTGGTTCTGGTCCATCTCGGACCCTCATCCGGCGCTGCGCGCCACCTTCTCCCGGAGGGAGAAGGGTTAGTCATCTCGCCCAGCTGAGGTCCGACGCTAATCAGGTTCAGGAATCGTAGAAGCGCTGCAAGTCGAGGCTCCTGACAAATTCACGACCGCAATCATCAAATCCTCCACGCCAAGACACCGCAGCGCGCCGACGGCTGCGCCACCAAATTCTGAATCCCGAATCACGAATCCCGGCTCTAACCCATGAAATTCCCCGAATCCTGGCTGCGTGAACACGTAAATGTGACCGCCAATCGCGCTGAGCTTGCCGCCGCTCTGACCGCCATTGGCCTTGAGGTTGAAGCGCTGGAAGTCATCGGTGCGCAGCTCGATGGCGTGCTGGTGGGTGAGATTGTTGCTGCTGCGCGTCATCCCGAAGCCGACCGCTTGCAGGTATGCCAAGTCGACATCGGCAACGGCGAGCCGCTGCAAATCGTCTGCGGCGCACCGAATGCGCGTCTCGGCCTGAAGGCACCATTGGCGATGATCGGTGCCAGCCTACCGGGTGGCATGCAGATCGGTGCGGCAAAGTTACGCGGTGTCGCCTCCAGCGGCATGCTGTGTTCGGCCAAGGAACTGGGCATCGATGCGGATGCCAGCGGCCTGTTTGAGTTGCCCGCCAACGCGCGTGTTGGTTCATCGTTGAGTGATTTGCTTGCCTTGCCGGATGCGCGATTCGAACTGAAACTCACGCCCAATCGCGCCGACTGCTTCTCCGTACGCGGCATCGCGTTCGATGTGGCGGCAGCGCTGGGCAGCACGGTCAAGCCCTTGGCAATTGGTGCGGCGGCAGTGCAAGTCGACAGCCAAATTGCGGTGACCCTGAGCGCTGGCAACGATTGCCCGCTGTATGTCGGCCGCGTGATCGAACGCGTCAACGCTGCCGCTGCCACGCCGCTGTGGATGAGCGAGCGATTGCGCCGCAGCGGTGTGCGGCCCATCAGTTTGTTGGTCGACATCACCCAATACGTGATGTTGGAGTTGGGGCAACCCATGCATGCATTCGATGCCGATTTGCTGACCGGGCCCATCGGCGTGCGTCGAGCGCGCGCTGGCGAGTCCGTGACTTTGCTCGACAGCCGCGAAGTCAAGCTGGATGGCGAGTTTCTGGTCATCACCGACGCTGATCGCGTGGTCGGTCTGGCAGGCGTCATGGGTGGCATGGATACCCGCGTCACCGCCAGCACGCAACGGGTGTTCTTGGAAGCGGCGCATTTCGCGCCCGATGCGGTGATTGGTCGCGCCCGCAAGCTTGGCATGCATACCGATGCGGCACACCGCTTTGAGCGTGGTGTCGACCCGGCCCTGCCAGCGCTTGCAATCGAGCGTGCGACGCAACTGATCGTTGAGTTGGGTGGAGGTCAACCCGGTCCGGTCACCCCAACTTACGCGGAACAATCGATTCAAGCGCCGATGCCAGTGACCTTGCGTCGGCAGCGCTTGGCCCGTGTGCTCGGCGCAAGCGTCAGTGACGCCGAAGTCAGCCGCATCCTCACCGCGCTAGGCATGCAAGTGGTGGAAGCGGCAGACGGCTGGCAGGTGACGCCGCCAAGCAGCCGCTTTGACATCGCGATTGAAGAAGATTTGATCGAAGAAGTCGCGCGCATCCATGGCTACGACAAGATTCCACTTAGCGCGCCGACGGGTGAGATTCACTTGCCGGCGCTGCCCGAGCAGCACATTGACGCCGGCCTGCACCGTCAGCAGCTCGCCGCGCGTGGCTATTTCGAAGCGATCAACTTTGCGTTTCTCGATCAGCGCGTGTTGGCGGCGTGGCAGCTGAATGCGCAGGCGGTGGCCTTGGCGAATCCTTTGTCCAGCGAGCTTGGCGTGATGCGCACGGCGCTGGCTCCGGGCTTGGTCGACGCACTCAAGCGCAATCTAGCGCGTCAGCAGTCGCGCGTGCGCTTGTTCGAGCTGGGACGCGTCTTTGCTGCTGCGTCTGGCGCGCCAATCGAGACACCGCGAATCGCGGCAGTCGCGACAGGCGGGGCGCGGAGCGAGCAATGGTCGGCCGGCCGTCGCGACGTAGATTTTTTCGACCTGAAAGGCGACTTGCAATCACTACGCGGCTTGGCCGGAGTGGACGATCTCAGCTTTGTGTCTGCGGCTGAGTTGGGCTGGCTGCATCCCGGCCGCTCGGCATGCGTGCAGTTGGCCGGTGTGGCTATCGGCTGGATCGGTCATCTGCATCCGCGTTTGTTGAAAGCGCTGGATATCGATCGCGATGTGGTGGCGTTTGAACTTGATCTGGAACCGCTTTCGCAGCGCGAGATCGCCAAGGCCAGCGAGCTTTCGCGGTTCCCTTCAGTACGCCGCGACCTAGCCTTGGTGGTGGCAGAAACCACTCCGTGGTCGCAGCTTGAAGCCTGCCTGCGCAATGCCTTGGGAAGCCGATTGCAACAACTTGTGGTGTTTGATCGTTACGTCGGTCCCGGCTTGGAATCTGCTTGCAAGAGCCTCGCTATAGGCTTGATTTTACAGGACGTATCGCGCACGCTTACTGACGAAGACGCCGATTTGGCCGTGACTGCAGCGCTTGAGGCGCTGTCTCGCGAATGTGGTGCCAAGTTGCGCGGTTAGTGAGGAAAATTACGCGGCTAGCTGGGCTTTTCGTGTGGTTAAACAACGTAGATAAGTGCCGCACAGCGGCCGATGCAGGGGGATTCGATGGCAATGACAAAGGCCGAAATGGCCGAACAGCTATTTGAGGACGTAGGCCTCAACAAGCGCGAGGCGAAGGAATTCGTCGACGCGTTTTTTGACACCTTGCGTGGCGCGCTTGAGCGCGGCCAGCAAGTGAAGCTGTCGGGCTTTGGCAATTTCGACCTGCGCCGGAAAAACCAGCGTCCGGGGCGCAATCCCAAGACCGGCAAAGAGATTCCGATTTCCGCACGTACCGTCGTGACCTTTCGCCCTGGACAGAAGTTGAAAGAGCGGGTGGAGGCCTATGCTGGACCCGGGAAGTAATTCAGAGCTTCCGGCGATCCCGGCCAAACGCTACTTCACTATTGGTGAAGTAAGTGAGCTGTGCGAGGTCAAACCGCACGTGCTGCGCTATTGGGAAACCGAGTTTCCCAGCCTGAAGCCCGTCAAACGGCGTGGTAATCGACGCTATTACCAGCGCCACGACGTGCTCACGATTCGGCAGATCCGCTCCCTGCTGTATGAGCAGGGCTTCACCATCACAGGTGCGCGGCAGCGGCTGGAAGGTGAACCGGGGAAAGTTGAGGCGACATTGAGCCTGCAGATCATTCGGCAGGTTCGGCAGGAATTGGAAGAAGTGCTGCTGCTGTTGCGGCGGTAACCTGTTGGTCGTGCCCACCTGACGACCGCCG
>JANNWF010000136.1:0-3219 GCA_031408455.1 Pseudoxanthomonas sp.
TTTGACGACACAGGGTGTGCCAACGGCGGTTACCGCGTCGCGATACTCGGCGAAGGTTTCCGCGAATCGGTAGTTTGAGGTGGGTAGTCCCAACTCCTCAGCCGCCAACCGGCGAATTCCCTCGCGATCCATGGTCAAGCGGGCGGCGCGTGCGGTGGGAATGACGCGAAATCCCTCGCTTTCCAAGGCCAGCAATTCGGCCGTCGCGATGGCTTCGATTTCGGGGACGATGAAGTGCGGCTTCTCAGCCTCAATGACCGCCCGTAGCGCTGCAGCATCCAGCATGTTGATCACATGCGCGCGATGGGCGACCTGCATCGCCGGCGCGTTGGCGTAGCGATCCACTGCGATTACTTCGATTCCAAGTCGTTGCGCCTCGATGGCGACTTCTTTGCCCAGTTCACCCGAGCCCAACAGCATCAGTCGGGTTGCAGTGGCACAAAGCGGCGTGCCGATGGTGGTCATGGGAATCCTTCCGGCCGAGAAGGCGCGGAGTATGCCTTAACCTTCCGCTTGCCTAGCTTCATGCAACGAACCGCCGCTTGAAAGCCGCGATTGGCCCACACCGCGGCATCGTCGGGGTCATCGAAGATCCTCTCGGGCACAGCGAAATACGACATTTGCGTCGGCTTGCCTTGCTTCACGAACTCAAATGGCAGCAGCCCGCGGCTGTCAAACTCGCCACGCGAGAGTGCATCGGCCTTGAGGTACAGGGCGTCGTCGGCCACCAAGCCAAACATCAGACCTTGGTGATAGATGCCATGACCGCCAAACATCCGCTTGCTGCTGATCGGCCCAAAGGATGCGAATACTTCATGCAGATAGGTGACGAATTCGCTCACCGGCTTGTTTGCACTTCAAGCCAAGCGGTAACGCATTAAGCCGCTTCAAACCGACCGTAACTGCGCAAACGCTGATAGCGCTGATCCAGCAAGCCTTGTAGATCAATGCGTTGCAGTTGATCCAGTTGTGTCAACAGCGCGCTCTTCAGCCGCACCGCCATGTCCACTGGATCACGATGAGCGCCACCCAGTGGCTCTTTGATGAGCTGGTCGATCAGTCCCAGCTCAAGCAAGCGCGGCGCGGTGAGGCCCAGCGCATCGGCGGCATCGCGGGCACGTTCGGCGCTCTTCCACAAAATCGACGCGCAGCCTTCCGGACTGATCACCGAGTAGGTGCTGTATTCCAACATCATGGTGCGATCGCCAACGCCAATGGCCAGCGCGCCGCCGGAGCCGCCTTCGCCGATCACCGTACAGATGATAGGTGTGCGCAACTCCGCCATCTCGATCAGATTGCGCGCGATGGCTTCGCTCTGGCCGCGCTCTTCAGCGCCCACGCCAGGATACGCGCCTGGCGTATCAATGAAGGTCAGCAGCGGCAACTTGAAGCGCTCCGCCATTTTCATGATGCGCAACGCCTTGCGGTATCCCTCAGGGCGAGGCATGCCGAAATTGCGGCGAATCTTGGCCTTGGTATCGCGGCCCTTCTGTTGGCCAATGATCGCCACCGGGCGGCCGTCAATGCGGCCTAATCCAGCCACGATTGCAGGGTCATCGGCATAGGCGCGATCACCGGAAAGCTCGTGAAACTCATCGCAAATGGCGGCGATGTAGTCCTCGGTGTAAGGCCGTTGGGGGTGCCGCGCCAATTGGGTGACTTGCCACGGCGTCAGCGCCCGAAATATCTCAGCCGTGCGGCTCTTGAGCTTTTCCCGCAGCTTGGCGATGTCTTCTTCGATGTGAAACGCCGAGCCGTGGCTGGCGTGACGCAACTCAGAGATTTTGGCCTCCAGTTCGGCGATGGGCTGCTCAAAATCGAGGAAGTTTGGATTCATTGATGGTTAGTGGAATCGTGAAGGCCGCGAGTATAGCGCTGGGTCTAGCCCGAGGTCCGCCGCCGGCGGACGCGGGGCAAGCGTGGACGGAATGGCTGCTTGCCCAGAACCAACCGCCAACGAACCGTCATTCCGGCGCACGCCGGAATCCACGAAACGCGACAGGGTTGACTGATGCGCGTGCTCCCGCGCAACTGTTTCGTACGAGTCGAGGGCACTCAAGAAATGCACTTGCCCCCAAAATGAGCCGATGAAGTCTCTGCTCATCGCCATCGTGGGTTACGGAACCGCAGGCCAAGCGGCAGCCTTGGCGGTATCGCGCGATGGCCATCGCGTCGAGGTGTTCGAGCGCGCGGCAGTACCCGGTCCGGTTGGCGCGGGTTTCCTGCTGCAACCCACGGGCCTACAGGCCTTGTGGCAACTTGGTTTGCTCGACGCAGCGCTAGTGCACGGACGTCCCGTGCACCGATTGTTTGGCGATCTGCCAAGCCGACGCGGCGTGATGGACATGCGCTACGACGGCTTGGATGCGCGGCTGTTCGGGCTAGGCATGCAACGCGGCGCGCTGTTTGAACTGCTTCGCGCGGCTTGGAGTGGCGGCGATGCGCTGCATTCGGGTTGCACGATTGCCAGAGTGGACTGCGAGCGAGGCGTGCTCACTGAAGAGTCAGGTCGCCAGCACGGTCCATTTGATCTGGTGATCGCGGCGGACGGTGCTGCCTCGCGCTTGCGCGCATCGCTAGGAAGGGTAGAAGTCGACGCGCCGTATCCGTGGGGTGCGCTGTGGTGCCTGTTGGCCGAACGCGAATGGCCGTGGCCCACCGAATTGCGTCAGCGCTACGAAGGCGCACGCCACATGATCGGTGTCCTGCCGGTTGGGACGCGACCGGGTGATGCCACGCCGCGCGTGAGTTTCTTTTGGAGCCTGCGCGTCAACCACTTTGAGTCATGGCGCGACACAGGGATGCCCGCATGGCGATCACGTGTGTTGCAGTTGTGGCCAGACATCGAGCCCTTGCTGACGGATCTTTCCGATCCGCAAACGCTGGCGGCAGCCACTTACCGCGATGTGATTCTCGGCCGCCAGTGGCACCGCGAACGCTTGCTGGTGATCGGCGACGCCGCGCATGCGATGAGCCCGCAGTTGGGACAGGGCGTCAACATGGCCTTGCTGGATGCCTTGGCCCTGCGTGATGCGCTGCGTCGTAGCGAGACACTGCCGTCGCAACTGCAAGCTTTCGCCAACACACGCCGCGCGCATGTCGGCATCTACCAATTCTGGAGCCGCTGGCTGACCCCGATGTTTCAATCCGACAGCGGATTGGCAGCCAGCTTGCGTGATATCAGCCTGTTGCCCATGGGCCGCCTACCCGGCGGCCGCG
>JANNWF010000137.1:0-5777 GCA_031408455.1 Pseudoxanthomonas sp.
TGTCGAGCACGATCTCGATGCTTCCGGGTGACGCCTTGATGCCCTTGCCACTCACCGTGTGCCCGCTGGCGCCCAGCAACATGCCTTGTGCGTCTTTCAACATCAGGTTGTAGGTGCCGGGCTCGGCAAAACTCTGTTTGAAGCCGGTCGCATCGGTCGCCAGATTGCCACCGCCGGTGCTCTGGTCTTCCAATCGAATCCACTCGAAACGCACCGGCAATGCTTCGCTCATGCCCTCGCGAGCGAAGCTGAAATCGACGGTCTCGCCGGCGGCACTGAACTGTCGATTGGCCTCCAAGCGAAACTGCGCCGCGCCGCGTTCAATCAGAATTTCCTTGCTGGTCTTGACCCGATACGCAGCGCCGTCACTGGCAAACACGGTGAGCAGATAACGACTCGGCTTGTCGGCCGCTGGCAGCGTCAACTGGGCCTTGCCGTTGGCATCGGAAACCAGATCCGCCGTTTGCAATTCGACCGGAAACTGGCCGAGGTATTGCAGCTCGTTGTCGACCATCGACAACTGCTGCGCGCGCAGACTGACTTGTAACTTGGCATTGGCCACTGGCTTGCCGTCGGGATAGATCAGGCTTAATTCGCCCAGCACCGGCTCGCCGCTCTTGTAGTCGTCCTTGGCGAGATCCAGCACGATTTCGAAGTGCGGCTTGACGTAATCGGCAACCCGGAACGCGCTGCTGTACAGCTGGTCGCGATAGCCAAAGCGTAGCTCGTAGCCGCCGGCGGTGGCGTTGCTGGGTAGCTGGAAGCGCGCGTCCGCTCCCGCTGCACCGGTGAACGTGAGCGCCTGCGTTTGCAGGGTGGTGCCATTGGCATCCAGCACCGACAGGGCGATGCGGGCGTCTTGTGCCCTGACCGAGGTGCGTGCGTTCTTGAACTCGCGGCCGATGATCTTGACCGCTACCCAATCGCCCGGTCGGTACAACGGTCGATCCGTGAAGCCATACAACTTGGTGTCGTAGATCTCGCTGTCGTAGTAGAAATTCTCGGACACGAACACGCCGCCCTCGGCGTCCTCGCCCAACACGTACGAGCGTTCCGGGCTCGCATGCTGCAAGCGCAGCAGGCCATCCTCATCACTCTTGCCGCTGGTGAGCACGCCGATGCCATCGCTCCATAGCAAGTTGGCGTTGGCAACGGCGGTGCCTTCGCGCTTGCGCGCGGTCCACACCAGCAATTCATTGCCAGCGATCTTGCTGATTGCCACCGTGTTGGCGACGAACACCACCGTGGTCGCACGGAAGCGACCGACCAAGGCCTCGACCACGTACAAGCCTGGCTTGAGCTTGCCCAAGGGAATGTAGACGTTGCCATCCTGCGGGCTGGTGAACTCGCTGGACGAACCATCCAGTTGCACGCTTTCCGGCGGCGCAATGGGCTTGGCGTCCCACAAGGGATAACGAAACTCATCCACCAGCGTCAAGCCGGGTAGCGGTGCGAATTGCGGCGACTGCTCGAACTCGGTGGGCTCGGTGATTGTCGGGCCGGTCTTCAAGGCGGGGACTTCGGCAACCACCTGTTCACGTGCCTCGACCGAAAACGCCTTCTGCATGGCTCGACGCGACTGCCGATACCAGTGATCCCACAGGTAGGCCAAGGTATTGGCTAGGCCTTCCCCTTGATACTGGGCGTCCACCTGCACGCGGTGCAGATTTTTCTGCTTCTGCAAAAACTCCAGCGGCTGTTCGATTCGATACACGCGGATATCGGCGCCGCCGTAGGGTTCCATGCTGAAACGACGGTAGTCGCGACCCGGCGCTTCCAGTCGCACCTTGGCCACTTCATCGCTGCCATAGCTACTGTCTGCGAGCAGGAAGAAGGGCTCGCCTTGCAGCTGCGTGTAGCCGCTGCTTGGCACGCTGTCGTCTTGCTGGGCGTGCAGGATGGGTGCGGCCAACAGCAGCAGCAAAGCCGTCGTGACCAGCGAGCGCCAGCATTGCGCCTTGCGCGTGTTGAGTGCGCCAATATTCATCGAAATCTCATTCATCGAACGGCTGTTCATCGCGCTGCTTTTCATCGAGCCAGGAATCCCAAGCGAAAGACGCCAATAAAATTCGGATTGCTTGCGTCGGGTATCCACCGCGTGTCCTTCCAGTGCATGAGTTGAGGCAGGCTGACTGAGCGCAAACCGTTGTCGCCGGGCCGCGCGCTGCCGGTGTGATAAGCCAGATAGCGACCCATCCAGATCATTAGGTGCTGGTCGTCGCCTTGATCAAAAAACAGCAGGTCGCCCGGCCGCGCTTGGGCGACGTCGCGACCCACCGGCTCGCTGTTGTGTTGGATCAATTTGAGCGCGGTGACATAGGGGCCGATTTGGTCACCGCCTTGCTCCCAGCGCTGCGCCAACAGACGCTGATCCGCGCTTAGCTGAGCCTCTGGCGGCAGATAGGCGTTCGACATGCCCATGCTGTGCAGCCACTTGGCATCGTGTGGTTTCAAGGCCTCGTTGGCCGCAAAACGAACCAGGCCAGCGCAGTCTTGTTGCGTCCAGCGCGGACTCGGTCCTTGCCGCAGTTGCTCTTGCACGATGCGCACAAACCAGGCGCGAAACAGATCGCTTTGCTGCGGATCGAGCGAGCTTGTCGATCCGCGTGCGGTGGTCGTCAAGGTCAGCGCGAACAGCATCGCGAGGGCGAAACGCGCCACCACTGACCAAGCATGAGGTTGGATCACAGCGCGGTCCATTGCATCGGCAGCCACGTCCAGTTGCCGTCGGCATCCAGCTCGGTTGGCAGACTCAAGGCATACGGCGGTTGCTCGCCCATCGCGCGCAACTTCGGCAGCAGGTGCGCCTCGGCGGCATTGCGAAATACTGCTTCGACCTCGGCTGGCAAGCTTTGCAATGTTTCATCTTCGAGCAACTGCGCCAACGACTTCGGTGCGAGATACAGCGGCACGCGTGCATCGGGGAGTTGCTCGGCCAGTGGCGGAAAGCGCTTCTGCAGGGTCGCCACTGCTTGCTCGACCAGTTGCTCATCCAGCGAAAACAACAAGGTGCTGCCGTGGCGCGCCAGACTGACGCGGAAGAAGTTCTCGCTGCTCAGGGCTTGCGCGGGTTCCAATTCGGATGTCGCATGCAGACCCCAGGTCGATCCGACCACCCGCTGCCAACGTGACGCCTCGGCGTCGATGATCGTTGTCACCGGCAATTTGCCGCCGTCAATGTTTGGTTCGAAGGCCCCGATCATCGAATCAAATGCCGAGCCTAGGTCTTTATCGATTCGGTCTTTATCGAAACGGTCTTTATCGACTTGTTTGTCACCGCCACGCTCGGCGTTCAGTGGCGCCGCCGGATCGGCCGCCAGCTGCGTCACCAGCAGCGGTGTATGCAGCCGCGATTGCGGATACCAACACAGGGCTGCCGGTCCAGCGAAGGCGGTCTGCAAGCTGGCCGGCAAGGTGTTGCCGCCACTCAAACGCTTGGTCAGCGCTTGCAAATGCTCGGCCGACAGCGGCACCGCCACGCAGGCGCTGGCGCCCATCGGCATGGCTTGCCACAGCGGCTGAAACTGCAAGGCGGAGTCGGCAACGGCGTTAAGGGCGACAAAGCTGCGCCAGCCGTCGTCATCCATGTCCATGCGCAGACCGGCCACAGACGGCACAAAGCGGCCATAGCCCATGGTCAGATAGTCCGCGCTGACGGTGAGGCGATGAGTGGCGAATTTTGCCGGCAAGCCGAAGTGCTCGCTGAACGAGTGCGAGTCTTCCAGCAGCGCTTGCAGTTGCTGCGCTTGGACACGCCCGATCGGGCTGTCTTCGGCCGCTGTTGATTGCAGCAATCCAGTGGAACTCAATAGCAACAGGTGCTCGTCATCGATGGCGAACAAGACCGCGCGCTGATGGTTGTAACGCAAGCGATACAGCGGCAGCGCGCCGCGCTTGCCTTGCAGTTCACCGACCTGGGACAACTGGCTGTCGTCGCTGGCTGCTGCCGCCAATGAGGGCAGCAAGCTGGCCAAGTCTCCGAGTTCGATGCGCAGCAAACTATGCCGCAGCTTGCCATCGCCACCACGCCACAGCGCGACCTCGGCGGGGGCATCCAACAGCTCGCGAATCAGCGTGTCACGCCACTGCAGATCGTGCTCATAGGCGATGCGTCGCAGGCTGCCGGTGAGGCCCAAGCGATCTGCGTGATGCTCGTAGTAGAAGACAAAGTCTTCGGTGAGCAGTTCGCGCAGCAGTGGCACTTGCAACAGGTCGCGCGGCAGTTGCGCCAGCGAGCGCGTTTGGATCAAGGCATCGGGCTGTCCAAGATCAAGTTGCAGCGCGCTTTGCTCAGCGCCTGCGTCCACCGCGGTGGTGACAGGCACCTGCAAGGCGCGCCAACCGAAGTAACCCGCGGTGGCCAGAGGCAACAGCACGCCCAGCGCCAGTGCGAGCTGGCGAGCGCGAGGCGCGGTTACAGTTGTCGGTGTGGGAGTGGCTTCAGTGCTGCTCATGGGTAGCCTGTCGGCGCGCTAGCGCCGTAATGGGACGCGGTGCAGGGATGCAGAGTGTGACCACGAACTTCAAGGTCTAGTAGCGAAACGACTTGATCAACTGCAAATCGCCGATTGCCCTTAGCGGCACGACGAAATTCTCGCGCTTTTCGTTCACGGTATTTTCGTCAAACACCAAGGTCACTTGAGTGGTAATCATCGGCTTGTCGTTGCTGCCAGCGTCGAAGTTATAGCCGCCGGCACCGAGGTTGCCCCAGTAGTTGAGGTAGATCGCATAGCTGCCGCGCAGCGGCGCGGTCATGGTGAACACTTCGGGTCCAGGGCCGTCGACGCTGTCGACATCCAGGCCGCCGCCATTTGACATCACCGGGTCAGCCCAAAACGCGTGTTGGCCGTCCGGCGTCAGCACATGCAGGTCGACTTCGGCACCGGGGTCATCCCAGCCCAACACGATGCGTATGCGCGCTGGTGTGCGCAGGGTATTGGCCTCGTAAAACTGCACCTTGCGCAGGGCCACGCCGTCGCTACTGCTCACCGCCACACTGTTGGAGCCGGCACCAAAGGCATACGGCCGCGCGAAGCGACCTTCAGCATCGGCGTAAAGAGGTAGCGGATTGCCATTGACCGCCAAGGTCTGCGCGCGGCGACTTGCATCAATGCCCCGCAAGCGGCCTTGAATCAGAGTGCGACCGCGTTGCGCACCGCGATCAATCGGCGGCGTCGGATAGGCGACCCGCGCCTCATCGGCCCAGGTGCCGAGCCCGTGATAACGCCAACCTGCCGTGGGGCCGTCGATGTCGGCGCCAATGGGAATTGTGCCGGCAGGCGTGGCCGAAGCGTTGCTGTCCTCTGCGGAGAACGCAACGCCACTCATCCCTAAATAGATGCTGCCGAGTAGCGCTTGCCAGCGCCACACGATTGTTCTGGTCACTGCCGTGTTCCTCGCCCCGTGCATGCCTAGTTTGCTTGCAAGCTGACCCTTCGAGGTGTTCGCCGATGATTGCTTGCTGCTGCCCAGTGTGCGCGTTGCCGCGACAAAATTAATGGCGAAACAATGACCGAACAGGGGCGAGGTCGGGCAGCCTCGTTGGGCGCAATAACCGCAAGGCATTGCGCCGCCAGACCGGTTTGCGACCAAGTCCAGAGCACGCCCAACCCTCGTCAGCTCCGGCCAAGCGCTGGCGTCTAGGCTCGGTTGTTGGCGCAATACCCTGCGGTTATTGCGCCCTAGCGAGCTGCTTCACTTCGTCGCCACTACTTCGGAGTGGCTGCCTGCATTGGACAACGGCGGGAGCCCCTGAACAAGCCTGGATTTGGGTTGGC
>JANNWF010000138.1:0-9125 GCA_031408455.1 Pseudoxanthomonas sp.
CTTGACCCGCGCACCTCGAAAATCTCCAGCTACCGAGTTGGCGTGATCGGCGGCTTGGCGCCGCGCGACGATTTCATTCATGTGCTGCACTTCGATCCACAGGGCGACCTGTGGATCGGCACGCGGGCGGGATTGCGCCGCTTGCGCGCTCGCAGCACGCAGATTGAACCGGTGCTGTCGTCGTCGGTAGATGCGAGCGGCCTGGATACCGATACCGTTTACAGCCTGCTGGAAGCCGGTGATGGTTTGCTGTGGGTGGGCACGCAGATGGGCAGCCTGCTGTTGGTGGATCGACGCACGCTCGCTGTGCAACGACCGCAGATCGAGCAAGGCACCGCACCTGGCACGCTGGACTCGGTATCGGCAATGGTGCGTTTGCGCAACGGCGATGTTTGGTTGGGCCGCTCCAGCGGACTGGAGGTGCGTGAAGCCGGCAGCGGTCGTTTGCTGCGCCGCATTCGCCACGATCCCGGTCGCCCCACCGGACTCGCCGGCAACGAGGTGCGCGCCTTGCTGCAGGATCGCTCCGGCTTGCTGTGGGTGGGTGGGTTTGGCGGCGGCGTGCAATGGCATGACCCCAACAATCACTGGGCCAAAGTGCTGCGAGGCGCGACAGGCCACAACGGGGTGTTTGAACGGCCTGATATATCCAGCCTGCTGGAGCGTCGCAATGGCGAGTTGTGGCTGGGCACGCGCGGGCGTGGCGTAGCCATCCTTGATGCCGATCTGAATTTGGTGGGCGGCCTGTCGCCGGAGACTCAATCGGGCGAGGGCTTGAGCGTGGGCTGGATCACCGCGCTGGCTGAAGACAGCAGTGAACACGTTTGGCTAGGAACGCGCGACGGCTTGCGCCGCTACGACCCGATCAGCGGAGTATTCGAACGCTTCGGCGTCGACGAAGGCTTGGTAAACCTGAGTGTTCGCCGCTTGTTCATCGACTCGCGCAAAGCGCTGTGGATTGGTACCGGCGATGGCTTATTCGTGCTGCGCAGCGGTCAAGGGCAGGTCGAGCGACTGAGCTTGGCGGAAGCGCGGCCACTGCTTGGCGAATTCAATGCCTTCGCCGAAGGCAAGGACGGCAGCCTATGGATCGGTGCGTCCACCGGCTTGTTTCGCGTCGCGGTCGACTCGCGTACCCCGCAACGCATCGACGATCAGGCCGATCCCGGTCTGCCGCATCCCAGCGTGGTGGGATTGCTGATCGACCGGCACAACCAGCTGTGGGTCGACACGGTCGAGGGTCTGTATCGGATGCACGAGCGCAGCGCCGGTTGGGCGTTTGAATCGGTGAGCTTGCGAATGGGTGTGGCCGGCGATTTCGGTGCCAACTTGCTGGAGGCGAGCGACGGTCGCATCTGGAGTCATCGACAGGTCTACGACCCCGCCAACGACCACCTGTACAGCCTCACCCGCGGTGATGGTGTGGATTTCGGCACCGGCTGGTTTCGCTCGTATTTGCAGACCCGCGATGGCCGCCTGTTGTTTGGTGGCAGTCGCGGCTTGCTGGTGATCGAGCCACACCATTTTCAACCGTGGACCTACCAGCCGCCCTTGGTACTGACCGATTTGCGGGTCGCTGATCGGTCGCGGCCGATCGCCGAATCTGCCAGTGGGGTGGTACTCAACCCCGGCCAACGCAGTTTGTCGGTGGAGTTTGCCGCGCTCGATTTCAGCGGCCCGCAGCGCGTGAACTATGCCTATCGCCTGACTGGCATTGACGAGGATTGGGTAGCGACCAGCGCTGCCCTGCGGGTGGCGACCTATCGCAATTTGCCACCCGGCAACTATCGCCTACAGGTACGCGCCAGCAACCGCAGCGGCGAGCTCAGCAAACAAGAAATCGACCTCCCGGTAACGGTCGTGCCAGCGTGGTGGCAAACCCGCAGCTTTGCGGCGGCCGCGCTGCTGGCCGGCTTACTGTTGGCGGCTTTTGCGATGCGGCTGCGCTTGGCTTTAATGCGCCAACAGGCGGCTGCCTTGGAAGCCTTGGTCGCCAGTCGCACCGAGGAACTGTCGCAAGCCAAGGCGCACGCCGAGCAGTCGCTGAGCCAACTGGAGCGCGCCAAGGATCAATTGGTCGAGGCCGAAAAAATGGCCTCGCTGGGCGCGCTGGTGGCGGGGGTGGCGCACGAGATCAACACACCGCTTGGCATCGCGGTCACCGCCGCCTCGCACCTGAGCGATATCTCAAAACAGGCCGAGGCGCGCTTGAACGAAGGCCTGATGACGAAGGGTGAGCTCAAGGCTTGGCAGCTCACCGTCGCTGAAGGCAATTCGCTGATTCTTGGCAATCTCGAGCGCGCCGGCCGGCTGGTCAGCAGCTTCAAACGCGTCGCGGTTGACCAATCCAGCGAAGAGCGCCGCCACTTTGAGCTGCGTGGGTTTCTCGAAGAAGTCCGCACCGCCCTGCGCCCCGGCTTCCGCCGCACGCGCTACGCCTTGGCCATCGAATGTCCGCCAGGTATCGAGTTGGATACCTTCCCCGGCGCGTTGTTCCAGATTTTCACCAACCTCGTCAACAACGCCTTGGTCCACGCGTTCGACGGCCGCGAAACCGGTCACATGACGATTGCTGCCCGCATCGACGGCAACGAATTGGAACTGCGCTTCACCGACGACGGCAACGGCATGCCCAGCGATGTCGCCGCCCGCGCCTTCGACCCCTTCTTCACCACCCGCCGCAGCGCCGGCGGCTCCGGGCTAGGCCTGCATCTGGTCTACAACTTGGTCACCCAGCTTTTGCGCGGCCGCATTGAGTTGCGGACATCGGTGGGGAATGGCTGTGAGTTTTTGCTTCGGTTGCCGTTGTAGGTGGGTGGCGATCGCGGATCGCTTTTCGCGGAACCGTGCCACTTTTGAATTGACTTCGTACTTCGTCATTCCGGCAAAGGCCGGAATCCAGATTGAGTAGGTCTGGCTGGCGCTGGCGAAACACACCAAGCCGCCGCTTGCACATGCTGCAATCATGCCGTCCACTGCCATCCCCTTTGACTGCGCTGACCTCTGGAATCGCCAATGATCAACAACGACGTACTGCGCAGCATTCGCTACATGCTCGACTTGAGTGATATCAAAGTCGTCGAGATCACCCAGCTTGCCGACCCAAGTTTTGCGCTAAGCAAGGAAGACGTGCTCGCCTTCCTCGCAAAGGATGAGGAGCCGGGTTACATGGAATGCAGCGACCGCATGCTGGTGCGTTTTCTTGATGGGTTGGTGCTGCACTACCGAGGCCAAGACGAATCTGCACCACCACGCCCCTTAACCAAACGAGTCAGCAACAATCTGGTGCTGAAGAAGCTGCGCGTCGCGTTCGAACTCAAAGATGTCGACATGCACCAAGCCTTTATCGACGCCGGCCACCCGGTCTCCAAACCCGAACTCTCGGCCCTGTTCCGGCAACCCGAGCACAAGAACTTTCGGGTGTGTGGGGATCAATTGCTGCGCAATTTTTTGAAGGGGCTGACGATGAGGGTGAGGGGGGGCTAACTTGTTTTCCGGCGTAGGCCGGAATCCAGCTGTTACTCGTCATTCCGGGGTTGGCCGGAATCCAGCCTTTGCTCGTCATTCCGGCGTGGGCCGGAATCCAGCCTTGCCGCCATCAAGACGCTGAAGTAGGAAACGCAAGAAACCCGGCATTCGCCGGGACGACAAATCGCCCCCCTTATTGACACCGCCCCAAATTCCCGCAGGCTGTGCGGCTTCGCGTTCACCGGTGTTTCCTGATGAAGTTATTCGGCCTGCTGCGCAAACCCGATTGGGACCATAAAGACCCGGCGATTCGTCTGCGTGCGGTGCAGGCGAGTTCCGATCCGATCCTGCTCGGCAAGTTGACTGAGCTGGTGCAGACCGATCCGGATCCTTTGGTACGTGCGGCAGCGTTGCAGCGAATTGATGATCCTGTTTTGCTGGAACGGCGTCTGCGCGGCGAGCTCGAGCCGGTGGTCGCGGCGGCGGCGCGCAAGCGGCTGGTCGAGAGGCTTTGTAACCCTGGCATGGCGGTGGAAACCGGTATCGCGGTGTTGCTGCTTTCGCATGACGCCGAGCTGCTGGCACGGGTGGCCACCGACAGCCCGCACTCCGCGCTGCGCAAGCTCGCACTGGAGCGTTGCGAACGTCCGGCTTTGCTGGTGGCGCGCTGCGTGCAAGATCCCGATCCGGCACTACGGATGTGGTTGCTAGATCGCATCGACGCGCCGGAGTCGCTGCAAAAAATTGCCCTCGCAGCGCGCAAGAGCGACAAGCGCCTCACCAAGGCGGCGCGTGAGAAATTTGAGGCGCGCCAACTTGAAGCGGGCGATGGGCCGGCCCTGCAACGCCGCGTGCTGGTACTGTGCGAACAACTGGCGCGCTTGAGCCGCGAGCTGCCTGCTGATCGCGAGCAGACCTTGCTTGATCTGCGCGCGCAATGGCAGCTGTTGCGCGAACGCGCCGATAGCGACTTGGCGCGACGTGCGGACGGGACATTGGCGATGGCTGAGGCCGCGCTGAGTGCTGCCCGCGGCGAACCGATTCCCAGCCGAATCAACGCGACTATCGAGGTCGCCGAGACCCCCGCTGACAACGCTTTGCACGAGGTGGCAACGGCCAGCCCAATCGAGACACCGGTGCCTCAGGTGCCGGCACCGTCCGAGCCCGCCATCGATGCCTTGTGGGCCAACTTGCCGGCGATTGATGCAGAGGATTTCGATGTGCAAATCGCCGCGATTCGCGCCGAGGCACGGCAGTATCCGGCGGTCGACAATCTCACCGTGCAGGCTCAGCAAAACACTTTGCGTGCGCAACTCGACGCGCTCGTCGGCCAGCGTCGCGGCTTGCTTGCCAGTGCCATCAACGAGCGAGCCGGCCAGCAATTGCAGTTCCTCGAACAGGCCATCAGCGACGGCAGTCTCAGCCTCGCACGCACGGCGCGCGAAGCACTGGGCCGCAGCGTGCCGCGTGAACTGCAACGGCGCTTGGTGGACGCGGATGAAGGTTTGGCCAAGCTGGAGCGCTGGGCGCACTGGTCGACCAACAAGGTGCGCGCGCGGTTGTGCGATGACGCCGAGGCCTTGCGCAGCAGCGGCGTGCATCCGGACGCGCTGGCCAACAAGATCAAAGAACTCAAAGCCGAATGGACGCGGTTGGACGGCCTCGACGGTGCTGCCGCGCCGGGACCCGAGCACGGCCTGACCCGCCGCTTCCATGGCCTTTGCGCACGGGCGTTGGCCCCCGCCCGTCCTTACTTCGAAAAGCGCCGCGAACTGCGCGGCGAGCGCTCAGAGCAAATTGCCGGCCTGATTGCCGAAGCGAGCACGCTGCCGTCCAACAGCGACGCGTTGCAGGCCTTGCGCAAGCGCGTCCGCGACGCCCTGCCTGCATTGGACGACGCCGCGCCGGAGAAGCGCGGTGAGCAAGGCCGACTGCTGCGCGAGCGTCTCACCGCCATCGATGCCGCATTGCAAGAAGTACGCGAGCAGGCCGCTCTCGGCAAACGCCGGCTCATCGCCAAATTGCGCCGCGATTTGGGCACCGCCGATGCACCCACGGCGGTCGATATGGCCAAACGCGCACAGGTCGAATGGAAGGCGCTGCCGCGCAGCGAGCGCACTCTGGAAGACACGCTTTGGGCTGAGTTTCGCGGCCTTATCGATCCCCTGTTTGAGCGCGCTCGCGAGCAAGAAACCGCGCAGCGCACGCGCAGTGCCGAAGCTGACACCGCGGCGCAAGCGATCCTTGCTGAACTCGATGCGCTGGCTTCCGCCGAGCAAGATCGACTACTGCACGCGAGTGCGCATCTGGAAACACTGCAGGCGCGATGGCGCGCACTGGCACCCAGCGAAGAGCCTCGCGCCGCCGCGAATGAGCGCGGCGCACGGCTGTCGCGTGATGGCGGCGGGCGTGATGGCGGTGGGCGTGATAGTGGCGGGCGCGATAAGGACACTCGGCGCGATGGCGGTGCACGCGATGGTCGCCGCGATGGTCAGCGCGATGCATCGGCACGCAGCCCGCGTACGGTGCATCCTTTGGAATCCCGTTTCGAAGCTGCGGCCGCCCGCGTACAAGCAGCGCAACAGCAGGCGCTGCGCCTGCGCGAGAGTCAGCATCTCGCCAACATTTGCGCCGCCGGTGCCTTGCTGGATGAGATCGCCAGCGTGAGTGTCGAGGCGCGCGACGCGCTCGGCCAACAGTTTCAGCAGATCGAGCTGCCCAGCGATGCCCGCGAAGCGCTGGGCAAGCGTTATCAGGCGTTGCTTGCTGGTGACACAGCCATTGAATCGGATGTCAGCTCCGCAGAAGCCGCCGATTTGCTCGCCGTACGCGCCGAACTCAGTGCCGGAATCGATTCTCCTGCAGAAGCGCTGGCCCTGCGCCGACAAGAACAGATGCGCCGCTTGGCGGCCAAGCTCACCGGCAACCAAGCCAGCCATCCGCGGGCTTTGATTCGCGCGTTGTTGATCGAATTGCAGGCTTTGCGAGGTGTGCCTGTGCTGCAACGCAGCGCCTTGCAAGCACGCATCATGGCGGCGCATGCGGCGGCGGTTGATTGATGTCGAACTGAGCAAAGCAGCCGACTAAGTTCGCGCGCGGCGCGCGGCGCGCGCGCCTTCGCCGCGCTCGGTCGGCTCTACAAAGGCATATGCGGCAAGGCGGGCACCTGCGGCAAGTTCAACCCATCAACGCTGTTGTAGAGCGGAGCTTGCTCCGCTGCTCTACGCCCGATAAACAAACACAGCAAAGCAGCCGAGCAAGTTCGCGCGCGGCGCGCGCGCCTTCGCTGCGCTCGGTCGGCTCTACAGCAGCCACAGCAGTCACAGCAGCCGACGCGGCGCAACCCGGCGCCTACGCATCTACCGTCCAAACGCCCGATTCACACAGCGCTGATAACGCTCCTGCACCCGCGTTGCGAACCATTCGGTAGTAAGTTTTCTGGTGATCTTGGGGCTGACCAGTTGGATGTGCGGCAAGAGCGCACGCGGCAGCGGCTTGCCGGCGCGTGTATCCGCCAACTCAAACAAGCGTGCGTACAGCTCGGTCGATTCAAAGTCGAACTGATGGCTTTTTTCCAGCTCACGCCGTATCGCCGCCTCGCTCATCGCCAATGGCCCACTAAGCGATCGCACCGCCGCTTCAGTGCGGCCAATCGCGGCGGCACCCAAGCGTGGCCTTGGCAGGATCAAGTCGCCATCCAGCGCCAAGGGCACGCCACTGGCCACGGTTACTGCCGCCTGAAACGCGGCGTTGCGGCTGGCGTACCAGCCAGCGTTGAAGTCAGCGTAGCGGTAGATGTGCCGCGTGTAAGCGTTCGGATAGCCCAGCAAGTGGGCGATTCCAAAGTACATGCCACCGCGCCGAGTGAACACTTCATGCCGAATCGATAGCTCGTTGCCATACTGATAGCCACGCTCCGCCGCGTGCCGCTCTGCAAAATCGATGCTGACCTGCATGGGCCCGCCCGTATGCACCGGATTGGCATCGGCGAACAGCTTCTGACCCAGCGGCACCCGGCCGATAAACTCCTCGAATAAGGTGCTCATGTCGCGCTCGGTGCGCACCGCCGCCAACCGCGTCGCATAGCTGCGACCATCGGTGGACGACACCTTCAATGCAGTGGCGACGACCACTTTGGGAATGCCAATAGCGGCCGCGCGACGCTCGATCTCGCTGCGCGCAATCTTCGCCAGATTCGCAACCGCGGGATCAGCTACGTAACCGGATTCCTGCTCGGTCACCGCCAACGCCGCGCACACATTTTCGGTGCTCGGCGGAATCTTCAATAGTTGGAACGCCGCTTGGATGTCGCCCGCCCAGCCTGCACGATCGTTCAGTGTGCGGGGCAACAATACCTCGGACAGCTGCTCGCGTACCTCATCCGGCGTGCGACCTGGTTTAGCCGGGCGCGGCGGTGTGGCACAACCGACCAGCAGCACTACGAAGGCGAGCCCAAGCCAACGGGTGGCGGGTGACGTCAACGCTTGCGTCATCAGTGTTAGCACCGCTGTTTGCACTATCCCAATCCTGTTCGCCCGATCACGAATACGCTGCTTGGCTCGCGACCACGTCGATGATGCATGCTAATCATGTGGCCACCGCCGCAAAAATGTCGGTGTCGAACATCACAATGGCAGACCAAGTCGCTTTGCCAACCGCGCGCCCGGTTTACGCGTTGGTGCTGCCCTGTTGCGGCAATCCGCGACGCCCTGCACCTGACCCAAGAGGCTGGGCGGGTCCGCTTTAATGTATCTGCAGCTGACGCTAGCTGAACGGGTTGGTCGGCGATCCAACCCCCGGCTATGCACCGGCTCGCGACAAGCGCTAAATAAGCGGTCCCGACCTTGGCGACAATGCCGTCATGGCCGGCAACGGACTCAGCGCAAGCAGGCGGCCTTCGAGCGCCGCACGCCGAACACGCCAACCCGCGTCCCCATCAAGGAAGCCACATGAAGACGGCGTTGCTAACAGTGGCACTCGGTGCAGCCATTGCACTCGCAGTGGCGAGCGAACCCGCGCAGGCCACTGGCTTGCAGCTTGCCGAATCCAGTGGCGGCGGCCATTCGTTGTACCTGCTCAGCGACGCCGGCTGCGACGGCAATGCCAACTGCATAAAGGACAGCGACGAAGCAAAAGCGGGTGCGGAAAGCAAAGCCGCTGATGAAAAGGGCGCAGAGGCCAAGACAGATGCCGCAGGCGCTGGGCAGAGCGAGGCCACTGCCAAGCCGGAGCCAGAAGAATCCACTCCACCCGCTGTTGCCAACGCCAGCGCCGACAAGCCGAAAGAAGACGCTGACAAAGAAGACAAGACTGACGAAGAAGCAGAAGAGGAAGAGGAAGACGACGAATGGGATGACGGTCCTTACGAAGACCCACTTGGTCTTGACGACGACTGAGGTGCGGATTGGTTGAGCGAGCGTTGCTCAACGTTGTTCGATGCGATGAATCAGATCGCACGGGCGCTTGCCTCACCTGCAGCAAGCCTAGAGTTGGCTGCGTCGGGGCAGGTTGAACCGGACTCGCGCTACAGCTTTTTGAGCAGGTGGCTTCCGACCTCGCCGACGCCTCAGAGCCAGAACTTGCGGACTTGGAAGCAGTTAGCTTTGAGCTGGCTGCGGAGGCGGAGCATGCAAGGTGCCGCGTTCAAGGGTGCCGCA
>JANNWF010000139.1:0-6337 GCA_031408455.1 Pseudoxanthomonas sp.
CGTACGCCCGCGAGCTTCGAAGACCCGGTCCCCCCTTTCGATCCGGATGATCTCGCCAACTACGTTGGCCCTGATGACCCCGAGCCGACCATGAAAGATGTGATCGATGGCCTGCATGAGGCTGGCATCCGCACGGGGCTCGGTGCCTTCAACCCGCCCGGCACCAGTCCGCCGTTGCCCGGCATCGCCGTTCCCGATGACTTTGTTTTGCCCGAGGGCTACGTCCGCCACCATCAGGTGACCGACGCCGGCGAGCCCATCGAGCCGATCCTGATGTTTTCGCCCGACTTCGACTTTCTTGATGAGAACGGGCGGGTGATCGCGCTGCCTGAGGACATGGTCGTGCCGCCAGAGATGGCACCGCCGGGCCTGCCGATCCGGCCGGTGCAGATTCCGCCGACGCCCTAACCGCATGTTCTCCACGCAGCGATTGTCGTCTCGACGAAGGCCGAGACCCGGAGCATGGGCGCGAGCATCGTCAGCCCGATCCTGCTCTCAGGGCGGCGGGCATGCATGCAGCAATCGGCAAGGACGATGACGCAACAGCCGCTCGCAAATCGAAGCATGCGCGCGGCTCTGCATGTGGGAGGGATCGCCGCTAGCGCACTGCTGCTCGGCCAGTACGCAAGCGGCGGCAGCGCCTATCTGCTTGGTTTTGTTGCCCTCGTCCCTTGGCTGCTGAGTTTGCAGACGACGCGCTCGTGGTCGCTTGCTCTGGTCAGTGGCTGGGTGATGGCAATCGCGTTCGTGGCCGCTGTATTCGGATGGTTCGGTGCGGCCTTTGGTGCGTACGTCGGGGTCAGTCAGATCAGCGCGATCGTGGCGTTGCTGGTTTTGGCGCCGGTGTTGCAACCGCAGTTCCTCGCTTATGTACTGGTGCGCCACTGGGCCAGGCGACAGCACGGTCCGGTGTTGAGCGCACTGGCTGGCGCGGCGGCTTGGGTGGGTTGCGAATGGGCCTGGCCAAAACTGCTTGGCGACACGCTGGGCCATGGCTTGCATCCATCGGCTCCGCTGCGCCAGCTTGCCGACCTCGGCGGTGCCGCGGGCCTGAGCCTGGCCTTGATCCTCTGCAATGAAGCCGTCGCGCTGGCACTCCTGCGTGCCCGCCTTGGTCTGCGCGCTGTCCTTGGCCCGCTGGCTGCTGCAGGCGCCATTGTCTTGCTGTTACTGGGCTACGGCGGTTGGCGGCTGGCACACGTGCAAGCCTTGCAGGCCCAGCCAGCCGCATCGATCCGGATCGGTCTGGTCCAGGCAAACATCAGTGGCTACGAAGAGTTGCGCAAGCAGATCGGCAGTCATGGCGTGGTGCGCCGGGTGCTTGATACCCACTTTGCGATGTCCACTCACGCCATACGCGAGCAGGGCGCAGAAGCACTGTTGTGGTCGGAAACCGTTTATCCGACCACGTTTGGCCAGCCCAAGAGCCCCGACGGTGCCGCGTTTGATCGCGAAATCATTGACTTCGTGGAGGCCAATGATGTGCCGCTGTTGTTCGGCACGTATGACCTCGATGCGAGCGGCGAGTACAACTCGGCCGCGCTCATCGATCCCGAACGCGGTGCGCTCGGCCACTATCGCAAGACTCACCCGTTTCCATTCACCGAGCATGTGCCGGCGTGGCTCGATGGTCCCCTGATCCGTCGACTGTTGCCGTGGGCGGGGGGTTGGCAGGCAGGCGAGGGTGCCCGCGTGCTGCCACTGCGCACGGCCGATGGCCGCGAGGTGGACGTGTTGCCGCTGATCTGTCTCGACGATGTGCGCAGTCAGCTGGCCATCGAGGGCGCACGGCTCGGCGCGCAGGCCATCCTCGGCATGTCCAACGACTCCTGGTTCACGGCTCATCCTGATGGCGCCCGCTTGCATCTGGCGGTGGCGGCGTTTCGCAGCATCGAGACGCGGCTGCCGCAGCTGCGGGTGACCACCAATGGGCTGAGCGCCATCATCGACGAAACCGGCGAGATCCTTGCCAGCACCGAGATGGGTCAGCAGGCGGTGCTGGTGGGCGAGATTCCAGTGCGGCCGGCCATGCCATCGCCACTGGTGCAGAGCGGCGACTGGGTCGGTCGCGCGGGCTTGCTGGCCTTGGCCGTGCTGGCCTTACGCCGGCTTGTTTTGCGTCAGCTAGCGCTGCGTCCGAACGCGCGGGCCCTGTCATCGCGCATCAACGCTGCGTTTGGCAGGCGCGATCAAGCGGCGGGCCCGTTCAGCGCTGACGTCCTGCTGCTTTCACCGCTGGCGCGAGCAGTGATCGGGCTGTTGCGACTGATGGCCGCGCTCGGCTTGCTCGGGTTGGGTGTTTCGATGCTGCGGGGCGACGGCCTGCAAGTCAGTTCACTCGCGCAGATTGAGCAATTTGCCTTCACCGTCGCCCTGCCATTGTTGGTCGCGTGGGCGCTGCAGCGCGCTTGCGCCGCCAAGGCGTTGATCGGTGACGGCTACTTGCGCTTCACGCAACCGGCGCAGCACATCGAGATTCCTCTATCAAGCATCGCGCAACTGCGCACTTGGCGGCTGCCGCTTCCTGCCGCGGGCGTTGATCTCGTACTCGGTTCCGGCCGTCGTTTCGACAAGGGCCTCGCCACTCGCGATGCTCGACGTTTGCTGCGCTCGCTGCAAGCCGCCGGCTCGACAGCCCGCTGGTCAGATGCCGCATCAGCGCGGATTGCCGAGCATGCCTCCCTGCGCGCGGCGTCGGCACGACTACGCCTCGATCACCCCTTGACCAAGTTCGTCCTGTTGCCGCTGCTGCCTGCGCTGATCGCCTTTCATCTGCACCAGACCATTGCCTTCGGCGGCCCCTTCGGTGAGCTGCTTACTTATGGACTCACGGCCTGGGCCACGGGCCTGCTGATTTGGTGGGCGTCATGGGTGATCGGCATGACAATGCTGGCAGCCGCACTGCGCGCCGCCATCGAAGTGATCGTTCTGCTGACCTGGCTGCTTGCCCAGCATCGCGCCGCCGTGCGTCGCTGGCTGGAAGATGCAGCGCGGGTGCTTTACTACTTGGGAGTGCCGGTCTGGTTGCTGTTGCGAATTCTGGTGGGCTGAGGCCGGAGGTTCCGCATAAGAGCCTGATGGCGGGGCAATGCCTTTCGACTACTGAATCTTGCCTGTCGCTGGCGGAATCAAGCGTTCAAGGCTGACCGCTTCGAGCACTTGCGCCCACGGAAACAAGGGGCCGGGGTCTCGCTTTCTCGCGACCTGTCTACTCGGATCGTCTTCGGCAGGGATCAGCCGGCGATCCAGATCTTCGTGGCCGGCGATCCATTGCACGCTGGGCAAGTCATTGCTCAGCACTTTCAGCAGCGCGATCAACGCGGCAATCTGGGCGGCGGGGTAGGGCTCACGCATGGCTTGGTGGTCGCTGTGCAACCAACGCGGATGACGGCCGCTGTTGACCAACTCAATCCCGACTGTTTGATCGTTGTAACCCACCACGTGATGCGCGATCCGCGACTCGATGACGTATCGCAGCACGCGTCCATCGCGGTCGATGTAGTAGTGGCCACTGTTGCCGGTGCCGGTGCCGGTGCTTGGATCGAGCGTACTCGGATACAGCACGCGTTCTCCGTACTCGCGCGCGGTGGCCAGATCCGGCAGCTCGGTGCAGTGGATGACGATGCCGGTGATGGCATCCAGTGGGCGCGCTTCCAACTGCATCACATACGGCAGCGGCGCGTCTTCAATCGGCGGCGGTGGAAGGTCGGAAAACATGCCGCATGTTAGCATTCGCCCCTCTTCAAAGGGTTGAATCCAATGGCGTTTTCCGCCGACAGTGCGCTCTCCAAGCTGCTCGCGCAGTTCCCTCGCGCGGGCGTCGTTGAGTGGATTGGCGTGCGGCCGGCGCGCAATGTGCCGATGAATGAACCTGACGCAGTCGAGGCGATTGCGGGCAAGGGGCTGATCGGTGATCGCTTCGCCGGTGGCAGCGGCAAGCGCGGTATCACGCTTGTTCAAGCGGAACATTTGCCGGTGATTGCGGCCTTGGCTGGCAAGCCCGACTTAAATCCGGCGCTGCTGCGACGCAATCTACTGGTCTCAGGATTGCCGGTGCTGGCATTGAAAGGCTGCCGATTTCGAATTGGGGAGGTTGTGTGCGAGGGCACCGGCCCCTGCGACCCCTGCTCGCGGATGGAAGACGCCTTGGGCGTGGGTGGCTACAACGCGATGCGTGGCCACGGCGGCTTGACCGCGCGGGTGCTCAGCGGCGGCTGGATTCGGATTGGCGACAAGGTGATGCTTGATTCTGCCGAAGGCGCCTCGCTGTGAAGGGACATTGCATCCTCTCGCATGGCTTGGAAAGCGGTCCGCAAGCGACCAAGGTCAGTGCGCTCGCCGAGGCCGCGGAGGCGCTGGGTTGGAGCAGTGAACGACCCGATTATCGCGATCTGGATGCCAGCAAGGACATTCGCGAAGTGCATACCCGGCTTGCCCGACTGCGCGAGCGTTGCAACGCGGCCCCACGGCCCTTGGTGCTGGCCGGATCGAGCATGGGCGCGTTCATCGCCGCGCTCGCGACCCGCGAAGTCGAGTGCGTCGGCCTGTTCTTGATGGCGCCGCCGATCAGACTTCCCGATTTCCCCTTACGCTTGGATGCGGCTCGCATTCCGACCTGCATCATTCACGGATGGGATGACGAATTGATACCTGCTGACGATGTAACGCGATGGGCGCACGCGCGTCGCGACGAGCTGATTCTGGTCAATGACAGTCATCGCTTGAGTGCGCATGTCGACTACTGCGCCGCGCAGTTCGCGCGCTTTTTGGCGGCGCTATGAAGGCGCCATTGGTGCACGCCTTCGCGCCCTGCGCGAAAGGGCTGGAATACCTGTTGGTCGACGAGCTCAAGGCGCTGGGTGCAAGCGAGGCGCGCGAGTCGCTGGCTGGGGTTTACTTCGATGCCAGCGTCGAAGTGCTGTATCGCGCGGTGCTGTGGTCGCGCTTGGCCAGCCGCATGTTGTTGCCGCTGGCCGAGTTTGATTGCCCCGACAGCGACGCCTTGTATGCCGGCGTCGGTGAGATTGATTGGGACCAGCACCTCGCCTCCAATGGCACGCTCGCGGTCGACGCTAGCCTGCTGCATAGCCAGTTGACGCACGACCGTTACGTGGCGCAGCGGGTCAAAGACGCGGTGGTCGATCAACTGCGTGATCGGCATGGTGAGCGGCCTTCGGTGGACACCGATGCGCCGGATGTGCGCATCAATATTTTCATTCGCCGTGATCGCGCCACTGTGTCGATTGATCTCTCCGGCGGTGGCCTGCATCGACGGGGTTGGCGGCAAGCGCAAGGCGGCGCGCCGTTGAAGGAAACCTTGGCCTGCGCGGTGTTGCTGCGCGCCGGATGGCCGGCGATTGCCGAAGCGGGCGGGGTGTTGCTGGATCCGATGTGTGGCTCGGGCACCTTGTTGATTGAAGGCGCGCGCATGGCCGCCGATGTCGCGCCCGGCATTGATCGCAAGCACGATGGCGTGCGCGGCTGGCGGGGTGGCGATCAGGCCTTGTGGGAGCGATTGCATGCCGAGGCGCGTGAGCGCGCGGATGCTGGCTTGGCTCGGCTTGCACCGCTGTATTTCGGTAGCGACAACGACTCCGAGGCGGTCAGCATTGCTCGAGTCAATGTTGAAGCGGCTGGATTGACGCGCGTCATTCGCATCGATCATGCCGATGTCGTCCAGCTGCAGAGACCCACGGGTCCTGACCGGGGCCTTGTGGTCTGCAATCCGCCCTATGACGAGCGTATGGCCGCCGATCCGGCGCTCTACCAACGTCTCGGCCAAGCCCTGCGGCGCGAGTTGGCGGGCTGGCGAAGTGCGGTGCTGACTGCCGATGAAGGCCTGGGCCGCGCCATCGGCTTGTATCCCGACAAGCGCTACGTGCTGTTCAACGGGGCACTGCGTTGCAGTTTGCTGTGCGCGGATATTCGCGTGGTTGTTGAACGGGTGGAAAGGCCACTGGAGCCACTCACGGCCGGTGCGCAAATGGTTGCCAACCGTTTGCGCAAGAACTTGCGCAATTTGAAGACGTGGCGTGCGCGCGAGGGCGTCGATTGCTTCCGCGTCTACGATGCCGATCTGCCCGAATACTCAGCGGCGATTGACGTTTACACCGAAGCCGAGGGCGAGCGCCGAGTCAGCCTGCACATTCAGGAATACCAAGCGCCGGAGGAAATTCCGGCCGAAGACACGCGCCGTCGCTTGGGCGAATTGGTGCGTGCGGCAGCGGATGCCTTGGCACTGCCACGGGAACGGATTGCTCTGAAAACCCGAGTCCGCGCAAAGGGCGGCAGCAAGTACGGCGTGCTGGATCGTCGCGGTGAGAGCTTGGTCGTGCAG
>JANNWF010000140.1:0-2787 GCA_031408455.1 Pseudoxanthomonas sp.
GTTCGAGATGCCTTCGAAGGTATAGCTGTAGGTGGCCGGGTCGGGGATGTCGCTTTCGCCGAAGCCGGGATAGTCCGGGGCGATGACGTGGAACTTGCCCGCCAGCGAGCGAATCAGGTGCCGGTACTGGTGCGAGCCGGCGGGAAAGCCGTGCAGCAAGACGAGTTTTGGATTCTTCGGATCGCCCGCCTCGCGGTAGGCGATGTTCAGGCCGTCGACCTTGATGCTGCTGTACGCGACCTTGATGGCCGCTGGCGCGCTGATCGCCCGGTCTTCCGCCGCCAAGACCTGCGTGGCACTCAGCGTGAGCACGGCCGCGGAGATCAATGACGCCAACAGGGTGTGTGTGAAAAGGAATCGAGTCTTCATGATCTTCTTTCAGGCTATGCGTTTGCGGGACGCTCGCACGCCATCGCGATCAGGCAACCGACTTCGCGGTGACCTGGGGGAAGTCGATGTCGGTCTTGGCGACGTTGTTGACGTAGTTGGTCAGCACGTTCAGCGCCACGGTGACGACGATCTCGATCGTGCTGGCCTCGTCGAAGCCGGCATCGCGCAGCGTGCTCAGGTCGGCGTCGGAGACGCGGCCGCGCAGTTCGGTGACGCGGCGGGCAAAGCGCAGCGCGGCGTCGGCGCGTGGGTCCTCGGAGTGAAAGTCACGCGCCGCGTCGATCTCGCTGCCGCTGAGTTTGGCGACGTTGCGGCCAAGGTAGTCGTGCGCCGACAGGCAATAGTCGCATCCGTTGTACTCGGCCACGGCCAGTGCGATGCGTTCGCGCAGCTTGGCGTTGAGCTTGCCCTTGGCCAGCGCGCCATTGAGCGACAGGTAGCCTTCCAACGCGGCCGGGCTGTGGCCCGCCAGCTTCATCAGGTTGGGCACCACGCCGAGCGACTGCTTCACGGCAGCCAGCAAGGGCTTGGACGCTTCATGGGAGGTTTCAACGGTGGGGATGCTGATGCGGGACATGGTGTGTTTCCTTGGTGAGGTTGCGGATGTGGTTTCCTGCATTCACTACAGATGCAGCGAATGACGAGACTGTCCCTGAACCGGTCACGATCCGGAATCCGTGCGGCGTCGAAGACACCATTTCGCGCGAGAGAACAATGCGGTTCACCGGCGCACCCGCGCGCCAGCCAGAACTTGCAGCCATGAACAGTCTTCCATCAGCCTCATCCAGACGAAAGGCAGACGAAAAGCAGACGCCCGAGGCTGGGCGCCATGAGAGTCCTGGGTATCTCCGGCAGCTTGCTCGAGGCGTCGATCAACTCGGCGCTGCTTCGCGCTGCAAGGCAACTGGCGCCGCCGGGAATGCACCTGCGCGTGTTGGACGGCGTGGGCGAACTGCCGCTGTTCAACCCCGACCTCGAGCTGAACTTTCCAGTTCAGGTGCGGGTCTTGCGCGCGGCCATTGTGGAGTCTGACGCCTTGGTGTTCGCGAGCCCAGAGTACGCGCACGGCGTCACGGGCGTCATCAAGAACACCCTCGATTGGCTGGTCAGTTTCGAGCCGTTCGCGGGCAAGTGTGTGGCGGTGCTCAACGCCTCACCCCGCGCGCACCACGCCGATTCAGCACTTCGTGAAACGCTCAAGACCATGTCTGCGGTTGTCGTCGAAGGAGCCTCACTGAGTATTCCACTGCTGGGGGCCAAGCTGAGCGACGCGGGCATGGTTGCAGATCCTTTGGCCTCGTTGGTCATCACGCGCGCGCTGTCGGCATTGCAAGCGGCCTACTCACAGAGGGATTCTGCGCAAGGTTAAGGACTCGGCGGGTTGGTTGATCCCTCCGGTCACCGCCGGCGCGAGTCGAGCCTGATCTGACGCACGCCCGATCGACAAGGGCGCCCGAGAGCAGTCAGCTGCTGCCGAGGTCTGGCGGTTGCATCACGACCTCGGCGCAATTGGGCCAGCCCATAGCAGGGGCGCGAATCCTCAGGCCGGCAACTTGCGAAAGGCAATGGCGAACCGATTCCAGGCGTTGATGGTGTTGACCAGCAGCGTCAGGTCAACGAACTCGGTTGGCGTGAAATGTGGCTGCACGCGCTCCCACACGTCGTCTGGCACATGCGTGTCCGCCACCCGCGTGACCGACTCGGCCCACTCCAAGGCGGCGCGCTCGCGGTCGTTGAAAAACGGGGTCTCGCGCCACACAGCGACGGTCGCCAGGCGCCGCTCGCCTTCTCCCGCTTTGCGGGCGTCTGCCGTGTGCAAGTCGATGCAGTACGCACAGCCGTTCAATTGCGATGCGCGCAGGCGTACGAGTTCGACCAGTGACTTCTCCAGGCCTGATCGGGCGATCTGCTGATCGAGGCCGGACATGGCCTTCATGGCATCTGGGCCGGACTTGAAGAAGTTGAGACGGGGTTCCATGGTGTTCTCCTTGAGTGGTGGGTGGTGGTTGAATGCTTCTGGCCGATCCCCATTCAGGGGCAAAGAGTCTTGGCGATGGCGTGCGCTCATCTCGCTCTGGTTTCCATCTCTGGCTTGAACCGCAACACGCTCACGAGGCCTGCCGCCAGGGTTAGCACCGCCCCGATCCCGAGACCGACTCTGGGTGCTGACTCGACGGATGCGACGGTGAACAGCAGGCTCATGACGACCCCACCCGCGGTCTGCCCTGCCAGCCGGGCGGTGCCCTGCATGCCGCCCGCGGCGCCCGCTCTTTCGGGTGGCGCCGAGAGGAACATGTTGCGGTTGTTGGGCACTTGAAAGAGACCGAAGCCCAGACCGCACAACATGGTGATCGGCACCAGCGGCAAGGCGCTGCCGTGCAGCGGCCAGAGTGAGGC
>JANNWF010000141.1:0-2637 GCA_031408455.1 Pseudoxanthomonas sp.
CCGCCATTTCTTGAAACGCTTGCAGCACGAAGACGCGGTCGGACTCGGCCATCGCATGTTGGATCGCGCGCTGGAGGATCTCGACAGCTCGCTCGATGCTGTGCCCGCAGCCAAGCTGAAAAAATATCTCAACCATTGCCACCTGCAACGGCTGGAGGAATTGCTCGCCGAAATCGCGCTGGGCAACCGTATGCCGCAGCAAGTCGCCGAGGCTTTGCTGGATCGCAAACGCGATGCCAACACCCCCGCTACCACGCGCGCACCGAGTACCGAGAAGATCCAGATCAGCGGCAGCGAACGCGGCGTGCTGAACTTTGCCAAGTGCTGCTTCCCGTTGCCCGGCGACGACATCATGGGCTACCTTTCGGCCGGCAAAGGCATCGAAGTGCATCGCTTGGAATGCAGCAATGTCGTCGAACTTCGCAAGTCACCCGAACGCTGGGTGCAGATCGGCTGGGATCGCAACGTGCAAGGCGACTACGGCGCGGGCTTGCGAGTCGAAGTGGAAAACCATCCCGGCGTGCTAGCCAAAGTCGCCACCGCCATTGCCGAGGCCGCCGCCAACATCGACAACGTCGAATATAAAGAACGCGACCTGCGCATGGCGGTGATGCACTTCAATATTGAAGTGAAGCATCGCAAGCACCTAGCTGATGTGATTCGAAGGATTCGGAGGTTGGGGGTGGTGCATGGGGTGCAGAGGTTGTAGTGGGGATTTGCTTTGCTCTCTTGGGGTGGCGGGGTTGTTCGTCATTCTGGCCCTTCGACAAGCTCAGGACAGGCCGGCCTGCGGCCGCGTCGGAATCCACTCTAGGTTCGTCATTCCGGCGCACGCCGGAATCCACTTTCTTGCGCTTCACTCGACTACTTAAGTTTTGAGGCCGGGTTTCGTCCGCCTACGGCGGCGGCCGAGTCACTTTTCTTTGCTTCGCCAAAGAAAAGTAACCAAAAGAAAGGCGACCCCGATGTGGCGCTCGCGAGGAAGCCGCGAGTGCACGGCGATTGGGAGGGGTTTTCGACGGTACATCCATGTACCGGCGAAAACGCACGCGCATCCATGCGCGCGCCCCTGCGGGCCTGATCTCCCAACCGCCGCCGCCACAAAGGGGGCCCAAGAGCGAGAGCAAAGGCAAGAGCGCGCAGCTTGAGAGTTGGAGGCTGCCGCGTATGTCGCCGCGGCAGCTGCTGTCGATTCAGATTTGGATGTGGACGTTGCCGTTGCCGTTGCCATTGCCATTGCCGTTGCTTCGGCTCTTGACCTTGGGCCCCGTCATCCGCGCCGAGCAGCGGAGCCGGGCTCGGGGGAAAGGCGCGAATGTCCGAGCACATGGATGTGCGAGTTTGCGCCGGCCCGAGACTGGCGAGCAGCGCAGGGAACGGCGTAGCCGCGCGATGCTCGGGTCGCCTTTCTTTTGGTTACTTTTCTTTGGCGGTTCAAAGAAAAGTGACTCGGCCACCGCTGAGGTGGACGAAACCGTGCCTGGAAGCCAAGTCGCGCGAGTGAAGCGCGTGGATTCCGGCGTTCGCCGGAATGACGAGCAAGAGCTGGATTCCGGCGTTCGCCGGAATCAGGAGCTACCCGCTATTCCGGCCTTCACCGGAATGACGAATCCCCGTGTGCAAAAAAAAAATCCGAAACCCGCCCCCTATAACTCCTGCATCGCAGGATTCGCCTTAGGATGCCGAATATCGCGTCCCTGCACCAAATACACCACGTACTGGGTGATGTTCTTGGCGTGATCGCCAATGCGCTCTAGGGCGCGGGCGGCGAAGATGCCTTGCACGGCCAGTGGTGCGCTGGTGGGCTCGGCCATGATGTGTTTGATGATGTTGGCCAAGGTCGCATCGAACGCTTTGTCGAGTTTCTTGTCGGAGCGTTTGATCTCCGCCGCGCGGTCTACGTCCAGTCGCACCAATGCATCCAGTGCGGCGTTTAGTTGCTCGGCGGCCAAGCTGCCCATGGCTTGCAAGTCGGCCATGTAGGGCTGCCGGGGAAGGTCTGCACATAGGTCTGGCGAGTGTTCGCAACTGCGGGCGATTTTCTTGGCTTCGTCGCCGACGCGTTCGAGATCGGTCACCGTTTTCGAGAACGCCAGAACCGTGCGCAAATCAACCCCCAAAGGACTCCGTAGGGCTAGCAGTTGCGCGATTTCTTCATCGGCGCGCAGTTCGATGGCGTCGATTTCGCGATCACGCAGGACTAGCTCGCGAGCGGCCTCGGAGTCGCCACGTTCCAAAATCACCAAGCTGCGGCGGACTTGCTCTTCGACCATGCCGCCCATGCGCAGAACGAGGTCGCGCAAGGTGGCGAGTTCTTCGTCGAACGCCTTGATGGTATGGGCGGCGTGTGGAATTGACATGGTGCGTGTCCTTCGCAGGTCAGCCGAAACGGCCGGTAATGTAGTTTTCAGTCTGCTGCTTGGTCGGCCGAGTAAAGATTTTCTCGGTCTCACCAAACTCCACCAGCTCACCAAGGTACATGAACGCGGTGTAGCGCGAGATCCGTCCAGCTTGCTGCATGTTGTGGGTAACGATGAGGACCGTCACCTGCTTTTTCAGTTCAATGATGAGTTCTTCGATGCTGGCGGTAGCAATCGGATCCAGCGCCGAAGTTGGCTCGTCGAACAGTACGATTTC
>JANNWF010000142.1:0-4803 GCA_031408455.1 Pseudoxanthomonas sp.
GGGGGTTTTGGGGGGGGGTCGGGGGGGCGGGGGCGCATTTTGGTTAGCCATGGGTGCGTTTGGGATTGGTTTAGCGTTGCCGCTTGAGTTGAAAACTCGGCCGCGCACTGAGGGCCAATCCATGCGCCCCAGCCCCCAGTCCCTAGCCCCCAACCCCGCTCCACCAAAAAGCCTAGTCAAACAACCGCTTGTCCTTCGCATACTCTCGCGCTTGCTGACGGACAATCTGGCCGCGTTTAACGAGGTCCTGCATGCACTGGTCAAGAGTCTGCATACCGACGCCTTGCCCGGTCTGGATCGCCGAATACATCTGCGCAACTTTGTCTTCGCGGATCAGGTTACGAATGGCCGGCACCGCCACCATGATCTCGTGCGCGGCAACGCGACCGCCGCCGACTTTCTTCATCAGCGACTGCGACACCACGGCGCGCAGCGATTCCGACAACATCGAGCGCACCATCGGCTTTTCACCGGCGGGGAACACGTCGATCACGCGATCGATGGTCTTGGCAGCGGAACTCGTATGCAGGGTGCCGAACACCAAGTGGCCGGTTTCTGCCGCGGTCAGCGCCAAGCGGATGGTTTCCAAGTCGCGCAACTCGCCGACCAAGATGTAGTCCGGGTCTTCGCGCAACGCCGAGCGCAAGGCTTCGGTAAACCCGTGCGTATCTCGGTGCACCTCACGCTGGTTGATCAGGCAGCGATTGGAGGTGTGCACGAATTCGATGGGATCCTCGACGGTGAGGATGTGGCCGTATTCGTTCTTGTTAATGTGGTCGATCATCGCCGCCAGCGTGGTCGACTTGCCGGAGCCCGTCGGTCCGGTCACCAAGATCAAACCCTGCGGCTGATTGATGAGTTCGGTGAAGATTTTCGGTGCGGCGAGGTCTTCCAGCGTCAGCACTTCGGATGGAATGGTACGGAACACCGCACCGGCACCGCGATTCTGATTGAAGGCGTTGACGCGAAAACGCGCGAGGCCGGCAATTTCGAAGCTGAAGTCGACCTCCAGAAACTCTTCGAAGTCGCGCCGCACTTTGTCCGACATGATGTCGTACACCAGTGCATGCACTTGCTTGTGATCCAGCGCCGGGATGTTGATTCGGCGGACGTCACCGTCGACCCGGATCATTGGCGGCAAGCCCGCCGACAGATGCAGGTCAGAAGCCTTGTTCTTGACCGAAAATGCCAGCAGCTCGGCAATATCCATACGCAATCCCCCCGGAGTGTCCGATAGACTTGCAGGGCGCAACCGCCTCCCCGCGCTGCGGTCGAGTATAGCGCCGTCGCGGGGCTTTGCTAGGCGTGTTTGACGCGTCGATTCCTTGCCACGCTCGGCCGGTTCAACTCTCCCAATCAGGCTGGCCCATCAGACCCTCGTCAACCATGACCGATTCGCTGCAACGCGTTCGCGAGCAACTGGCGCAAGCCTCATTGGCGGCGGGCAGGGACGAGCCGGCCTTTTTGCTGGCGGTTTCCAAGACCCAGTCGGCCGCCGCCGTTGCCCAACTTGCCGCCGCCGGCCAGAGTGCCTTCGGCGAAAACTATGTGCAAGAAGCCGCCGCCAAGCGCAGCGAACTGGCGGCGCTAGCCCTGCAATGGCATTTGATTGGCCATTTGCAATCGAACAAGTGTCGGCTCGCCGCTGACGTGTTTGACTGGGTGCAAAGCGTGGACCGGATGAGTTTGGTCGAGGGTTTGGCCAAGGCGCGAGCGCGGGAACGCGGGCCGTTGAATGTGCTGATCCAAGTCGATGTCGATGCCGAGGCGAGCAAGTCGGGCTGCCGACCAGACGAGATCGCTGCGCTGGCGGAGGCGATCAGCACGGCACCCACCCTGCGTTTGCGCGGACTGATGGCAATCCCCGCGCCGCACCCCGACCTGAATCTGCGCGCGCAAGCGTTTCGACGCATGCGCGCGCTGTTCGAGTCGCTACGCGGCAGTCACCCTAGCGTCGATACCTTGTCGATGGGGATGTCTGAGGACTTTCAACTCGCCGTCGCCGAGGGCGCCACCATGGTGCGCGTGGGTTCAGCCCTGTTCGGCCCTCGTGTGCCAGTCGACGCGGTGGCCGGTTATTCTCCGCTGCCTCCAAGTGCGTGAGCAGATGACTGTGTCCGACCTCCACCCACCCTCCATCGCTGCGCCTTTCGACGCGCCAGCCGCAAAGGATTCCATCGTATTCATTGGTGGCGGAAACATGGCGCGCTCGCTGATTGGCGGCATGCTTGAGCGCGGCGCTGCGGCCCATTCCATTCGTGTTTCCGAGCCATTTGCCGAAGCGCGCAATGCATTGGCCAGCCAATTTGGTGTGCTAGTGGGCAGCGACAATGCCAGCGCTGCTGGGCATGCCAGCACCTTGGTTCTGGCCGTCAAGCCGCAGGTGATGCGCGACGTCTGCGTGAGCATTCGAGATTCGCTGCCCGCAGATGCCGTGGTGGTGTCGATTGCCGCGGGCATTACCGCCAAGCAGTTGGACGATTGGCTGGGCGGTGGCCGCGCCATCGTGCGTTGCATGCCGAATACTCCGGCCTTGGTCGGCGCGGGGGCCACCGGCATGTTCGCCAATCCGCACACCAGCCCTGCTCAACGCGAGCGCGCCTCAACCTTGATGAACACGGTCGGCATTACCGTTCAAATCGAGGACGAATCGCTGATGGACGTGGTCACGGCGCTATCTGGCAGCGGTCCGGCTTACGTTTTTCTGTTGGCGCAAGCGATGCAAGCCGGTGCGCAGGCGCAAGGATTGCCGCTGGAGGCCGCCCGGGTGCTCACCGCGCAAACCCTGTTTGGTGCCGCTCGCATGCTGCTTGCCGATAGCGAAGACGCCGCCGTGCTGCGCGCACGCGTGACCTCGCCCGGCGGCACTACGCAAGCGGCAGTAGAAACTCTGCAGGGCGGCGGCTTCGAAGCCTTGTTGGCGTTGGCCATCCAAGCCGCCACCGAGCGCGGCCGCGAGTTGGCACGCGCGGCTGAGGGCGTGGCGTGAATTATTTGGTCGAAGCCGGTGTGCTGCTGATCGAGGTGATCTTCGGAATCGCCAGCGGCTTGTTTTTGTTTCGCGTGTTGCTGCAGTTGGTCGGCGCCAATTTCTACAATCCGATCTGCCAGTTCGTGTACAAGGCTACCAATCCGATCCTGATGCCTTTGCGCAAGCTGCTGCCGCCGCGCGGTCGTATCGACTTTGCCGGCATGCTGGTCGCGCTGTTGATTCAAACACTCAAGATGCTGGTGCTGATCTTGCTGCTGGGTGCGGGCCTGACCTTGCCCAGCCTGCTGTTGTTTGGTGTGGTCGAGCTGTTGGCGCAATTACTCAATATCTACTTCCTGTTGATTCTGGCCCGCGCCGTGCTGAGCTTTGTCGGCGTAGATCGCCGCCATCCGGCCTTGCCGCTGCTCGCGCAACTTACCGAGCCAGTGCTCGGCCCTGTTCGTCGCCGATTGCCGCCAATGGGTGCGTTCGATCTGTCGCCGATGCTGGTGATTCTGGCCATCCTCTTGGCGCGCCTGTTGATCGTTGCGCCGCTGACCGATCTTGGTCGGGCGTTGTCGGTAGGCTGACCTGACTATGAAATCGCATCAACGACCTGCATTGGATTGGATTCGTCGCTTGCTGTTTGTGGCGATGGTGACGCTGGCACCGATCAGCAACACGCTGGCGCAAGCGACCGCCGAGGGTGGCGCTTACACCTTGCACGTCAACGCCATCAGCACGCTTGAGCTGTCAGCGGACGTCGCTCGCGCCAGTGCGATCACCCGCTCGGCCAGTCGCGGCTTGCTCAACATCGCCATTCGACGGATGCGCGATGACGGCAGCGATGTGGCCGCCCGCGCAACCGTCACCGCAGACGCGATCAACCTCAGCGGACAACGACAGATTTTGAGTCTGCGCGAGGTCCGCGAAGGCGACGCCATCTACTATCTGGCCGAGCCGCGTATCTCTGAGGCCGAGGAACTGACCTTCGATATAACCGCTCGCCCTGAAGGCGACGCTTCAATACTGAAGGCGCGCTTCAAAAAGACTTTTTTCTCCCCACTGCCACCATGACCTTAACCGCAGTTCGCCACGGCCAGGCATCGTATGGCAGCGACGACTATGACCGGCTGTCAGCCGCGGGTTGGCAGCAAAGTCGCCATCTGGGCGAATGGATGGTCAGTCACGAGCAACGCTTCGCGCACGTCATCTGCGGCGGTATGCGCCGACATCGAGAAACCTTTGAAGCGATTGCCGAGGCCTTCGCGAAGCATGATCGGGAGCTGCCAACACCAGTATTCGATACCGACTTGAACGAGTTCGATCACCGCGAAGTGATCAATGCCTATCTGGCCGAAAATCCGAGCGCCAGCATCGCCGCACCCGCGGCAGATCAACGCCCCGCACAAGCCACGGTCATGCGGATGCTGCAAGGCGCATTGAGCCGCTGGGCGGCGGGGGCTTATGAGGCGCAACTTTCCGAAGGTTGGAGTGCATTCGGCGCGCGCGTCGAGCGCGGCGGATCGCGCCTGCGCGACCTGTGCGCCGACGGCAATGTCTTGTTGGTCTCGTCGGGCGGAACGATTGCTCGTCTCGCCCAACGCGCCCTCGAAGCGCCCGATCTGCGCGCCGTCGAACTCAATCTGAGTCTGCGCAACAGCGCGCTTTGCGAATTTCATGCCTTCGACAATGTGCTGCGCATGGGCAGTTGGAACGCGCTGCCGCACTTGGCAGAGCGGCGCGACATGTGGACTTACTTTTGAAGGTCAGATTCTGAGGGCACTTCTTCAAGACCAAGCCCCAAGAATCGTCATCCCCACTAAGGCGGG
>JANNWF010000143.1:0-9936 GCA_031408455.1 Pseudoxanthomonas sp.
CGGATGTTCGCGGATGCTTGGCTCAGTCATCGAAGCAGGGTCATCGAAGCCGCTGTCCTTGAAGCATGTCTACACAGCCGCCGAATCGGGCCAAGTCATTGTCTCAGCCTTACGCGCTGAGGGGTTCATGTGGCGAGGCAATAGGCTACCGTGCTTGCTGCCCATGCCAACTATTCACCGAGGAAGCTAGCGAATGCGCGCTGCATATATCACCGCTTATGGCGGCCCGGACAAGCTCATCGTCGGCGACATGCCCGAGCCTGTACCTGGACCGCTGGATCTGTTGGTGCAAGTCGCCGGTGCCAGCATCAATCCCGTCGATTTCAAAATTCGACAGGGCAAACTCAAAGCGCTAATGCCGCTGAGTTTCCCGACCGTTCTCGGCAACGACCTGTCGGGCACGGTAGTGGCCGTTGGCAGTGCGGTACGCGGCTTCAAGGAAGGAGACCGGATCGTCGCACGCCTCGGCAAGGATCGGATTGGCGCCTTCGCCGAGCGTGCGCTGGTGGCGCAGTCCGATGCCGCCTTGGCACCCACTCGTATCGATTTGATCGATGCCGCTGGCTTGCCGCTGGCCGGGCTAACGGCATGGCAGGCCTTGTTCGAATACGGACGCTTGCAGGCCGGGCAACATCTGTTGGTGCATGCCGGTGCCGGTGGCGTCGGCCATTTGGCCTTGCAGCTGGGTCGCTGGAAAGGCGCGAAGGTGAGCACCACGGCCAGCTCGCGGAATCGTGCGCGCTGTATCGCGTGGGGTGCGGATCTGGTGGTCGACTATCACAGCCAACAATTCGAGCAGCGCATCGAGCCGGTGGATGTGGCGCTGGATACGCTGGGAGGTGAGGTTTTGCGGCGGACGATCAAACACACCCGCGCGGGTGGGCGGGTGATTTCGATTGCGGCAATGCCCACGCCACAGGTGATCCGCGAATGGGGCGGGTCACGTCCTCTGAGCTGGTTGCTGGCGTTGCTGACTTGGCGCGAACGCTCACTCGCGCAAGCTCGCGAGGTCGATTACCGCTATTTGTTCATGCGTCCGGACGGCGCTGGCTTGGCCAAGCTGGTCGAACTGGTGGATGCCGGCCGGCTTGAGGTAGCAATAGAGCGTCGCTATCCACTCAGCGAAGCACTCGCCGCAATGGCCCACGTCGAGAGTGGGCGCACGGTGGGCAAGGTGGTGTTGGTGCCTTGAGTCTGCGGACACTTCGTCAACGCTCGTCATCCTCGCGAAGGTGGGCTCCGCCGTTGTTTGCGAACGCTCAGTGGCTTACACAGTGGTTCCGAATAGCGCGCCGATCGCGTAGGTCAGCCCCATGGCCAGCGCGCCCCAACATGCGACGCGAACGGCACCCGTTGTGGCGCGTGCACCGCCAATACGGGCAGACAAGCCGCCCAGTAGGGCGAGCAGACAAAGTGAGCTGCCGATCACCCACACGTTCAGCGTGCTGGGTGCGGCCAATGCCACGACCACTATCGGCAGTGCTGCACCCATCGCAAACGTGAGGCAGGACGCCAGTGCCGCTTGCAATGGGCGCGCGCGCTGGTGCTCGACGATGCCCAGTTCGTCACGCGCGTGTGCACCCAACGCGTCATGCGCCATCAATGCGCTCGCGACCTGCGCCGCGAGTTCAGCAGGCAGTCCGCGGCCAGCATAAATTGCCGCCAACTCGGCGTGCTCGGAGACGGGGTCGGCTGCCAATTCGCGCCGTTCGCGCGCGATGTCTGAGCGCTCGGTATCGGCTTGTGAGCTGACCGAGACGTACTCACCGGCGGCCATCGACATGGCACCGGCGACCAGGCCGGCGACACCCGCAATCAAAATGCTGTTGCGATCCGCACCCGCGGCGGCCACGCCCAGCACGAGGCTGGCGGTTGACAGAATGCCGTCGTTGGCGCCCATGACCGACGCGCGTAGCCAGCCGATGCGGTCATTGCGATGGCGTTCGGTATGCGGCATACGTCGTCCTCAGGGCAGCATGCGGCGCAAGGTCCCGTCTTTGAGGACGTAATGGTGGAGCAGCGCTGCCGCAGCGTGACCGCCGATCAGATAATAGCCGATGGTCGCCAGCGTCTCATGCAGGTCCTCAAATTGCCCGGCCCAGGCTTTGTCGGGCGACATCAATGCAGGCAGTTCGAGGCCGAAGAACGGGATGGTCTTGCCCTCGGCACTCAGCAGCAACCAGCCGATGATTGGCATTGCGATCATGAAGACGTAGAGCAAGACTTGCACGCCACCGGCGAGCTGTCGTTGCCAGCGTGGCAGCGCCACGTCTGCCGCAGGCGTGGTGCCGAACCAGCGCGCCGCCAAACGGATCCATACCAGCGCCAGCAGCATGAGCCCGAGCATGAAATGCCAGTGCTTCATGCCCTCGCGCAAGACGCTGCCGCGCTCGGCGTAGCCGCGCAATTCCATGCAAGCGTAGATGGCAATCAACAGCAGCAAAGTCAGCCAGTGCAGGGCGATCAAGGGTCGGCTGTAGCGATCTGATCTGGATGACGCGGATGCTGTTGCCATTGATCGATGCGCTCGTCGGTTGGAAGTTTGCTTGCTAGAAATTCGATGCATCGAGTCACACCTTAACCCCTGCAGTGTCCGTCCGTTGTCGGAGCGGGGCGGGGCGTGGGTCAGGCGCTGCTAAGCTTCGCCGATGCTCTATCTCGCTTCACAATCGCCGCGCCGTGCCCAACTGCTGGAACAACTGGGGCTGCGTTTTGGTTTGTTGGACGTAGACATCGTCGAGCGGCGTGAGCCTGGTGAGGCGGCGCTGGACTACGGACGACGGGTAGCCCGCGAGAAGGCCCGGGCGGGATTGCTCAGGGTCATGTCGTCGGTCGGCGCGGTGGTCTTGGGTGCGGATACTGAAGTCGTCCTCGATGACGAGGTGTTCGGCAAGCCCATCGATGCGGATGACGCCGCACGTATGCTGACCCGCTTGGCGGGTCGTACGCATCGCGTGATCTCGGCGGTGTGTGTGCTCAGTGCGGGTCGCGAAGCGCAGGTCGTGCAAGTCTCCGAGGTCACGTTTGCAGCACTCAGTGGCGCGCAGATTGCGGACTATGTGGCTACCGGCGAACCCATCGGCAAGGCCGGCGGTTATGCCATTCAGGGCGCAGCAGCAGCCTTTATTGAACACTTGTCCGGCAGCTACTCCGGGGTAATGGGTTTGCCGCTGTTTGAGACCGCGCAACTTTTGCGCGACCTCGGCGTGTTACCCAACCCCAACCACTCTTCCTTTTGAAATGAACATCTCTCGTGTCCGAAGAAATCCTGATCAACGTGACCCCGCGCGAAACCCGCGTGGCGGTCGTCGAAAACGGCATGTTGCAAGAGGTCCAGCTTGAACGCGCCTCGCGGCGAGGCTATGTAGGCAACATCTACAAGGGGCGCGTGCTGCGAGTGATGCCGGGCATGCAAGCGGCCTTTGTCGATGTTGGCTTGCAACGCGCGGCGTTCTTGCACGCGTCTGACATCGTCCGTGCCTTGCCCTTGGTGGCGGCAGTCAATGGCGAGAGCGACGACGCCAATGGACCAGCGCCACCGACGCCGCCGATCCACGAGCTGGTTCGCGATGGTCAAGACGTGATCGTGCAGGTGGTCAAAGACCCCATTGGTAGCAAGGGCGCTCGGCTGACCACCCAGCTCAGTATTCCTTCGCGATTCATGGTCTTGCTGCCGTATGCCAAAGTGCTCGGTGTGTCGGTGAGGATCGAGGACGAAGCCGAGCGCGCGCGCCTGAAAGCGGTGTTGGCCGGCGCGCTAGGCGAAAACCCATTGGGCTACATCGTGCGTACCAATGCCGAGGGCCAAGCTGGCGAATCTCTGCTTGAAGACGTCGCTTATCTAGGGCTGGCGTGGCAAGCCATTCAAGAGGCAGTGGCGACTGTCGCGGTTGGGGGCTGCGTCTATGAGGATCTATCGCTGCCCCTGCGTGCCATGCGCGACTTGATGCGCGCGGATGTCGAAAAAGTGCGAGTCGACTCGCGCGAAACCTGGGAGCGCATGGTCCAGTTCGTGACCCGCTTCATGCCCGACTTGGTGGACCGATTGGAGCACTACCCAGGCGAGCGCCCGATCTTTGATCTGTTCGGCGTCGAGGACGAAATTCAGAAGGCGCTACAGCGAGATGTGCCGCTGAAATCGGGCGGCTCGATCGTCATCGATCAGACCGAAGCGATGACCACCGTCGACGTCAATACCGGCGCGTTTTTGGGCCATCGCAATCTCGAAGACACGGTTTATCGAACCAATCTTGAGGCCGCGCAAGCGGTGGCGCGGCAGCTGCGTCTACGCAATTTGGGTGGCATCATCATCATCGATTTCATCGACATGACTGACGCCGAGCATCGTCGACAAGTGCTGCGCCAGTTGGAGAAAGCGCTGGCTCGCGATCATGCCAAAACGACGGCCTACGACTTCTCGCCGCTGGGCTTGGTGGAGATGACGCGCAAGCGCACCACTGAGAGTCTGGAGCGGCAATTGTGCGAGCCATGCACACAATGCAATGGCCGCGGCACGGTGAAATCAGCCGAAACAGTCTGCTACGAAATTTTTCGCGAGATCACCCGCGCCGTGCGTCAGTTTGAAGCACAGAAGTTGTTGGTGTTGGCGTCGCCGAAAGTGGTCGCCAAGATCCTCGATGAGGAATCTGCCGCGGTTGCCGAGTTGGAGGAGTTCATCGGCAAATCGATCCGCTTGCAGGCCGATGAGCAATACCAACAGGAGCAGTACGACGTTGTCCTGCTTTAACGTCAGCGGCAGCTGGGTGAGCGGCGAATGAGCCCCGTACAGCGACCGCCAAGGCGGCGCCTGCAACGCTTGCGGCGCTTGCTTGGCTATGGCGCGGCAAGTTTGATCATTCTTGCCGGGCTGTTGGTGGGTACGATCAGTCAACTGCTGCCACTATTGGAACGCGATCCGCAGGCAGTGGCAGCGTGGATCAGTCAGCGCGTCGGCCGGCCGGTGGCGATCACCGCACTCACCGCGCGTTGGGAGCGCAATGGCCCGTTGCTCGATCTTGCCGGCTTCGCGATTGGTGAAGGCGATGAGCAGCTCAGCATCGGTCGCGCGGCGCTGCGCATTGATCTGTACGCGGGTTTGTTGCCCGGCCGACCACTTGCATCGTTGCAACTTGACGACTTGGCCTTGACGCTGGAGCGCGATCTCGACGGCCGCTGGCGCCTGCACGGCATCGTGCGCCAGACCACGCCGTTCGAACTCAGTCAATTGGATGGTTTGGGCGAGCTGTTGATCGAGCACGCCACGCTTACCATTGAAGATGCGGCCAGCGGACAGTCGTGGCTGCTACCACGCCTCGATGCACGCCTGCGCGCGCAAGGCGGACGCCTGCAATTTGCGGCCGCTGCGTATGCGGATGACCAGCTGCCTTTGCGCATCAATGGCGACATTGAAACCGCGCGCGAGCGTGGCCGTTTGTACATGCAGGCAGAGCAGCTGAATCTAGCCGCTTGGGCGGCCGGCATTGCCGCCGAAGGCTTGTCGATCAACGCCGGCACCTTGTCGGCGGAAGTGTGGCTGGACGTCGACGCCGGCAAGATCGTGGCGGGTGAGTTCGACACACGAGCATTGACGCTGACGTTGGCGCAGCCACCGGTGAGCAAACAAGCGCAGTCTGCATTGATTGAACCGGCTCTGATCGAACCGGCGCAGCCACTCGCATCCCAGCCAGCCGCTCCGTCCGACGCGACCGGGACGCTGACAGTCAGTGCGCCAGCCATCATTACGCCGCCGCCCATGCGCGGGCGCTTTACGCGCACAGCAGAGGGTTGGACTGCGGGCATCGACGCCGACGACGGCGCGTGGATTCGGGCCGAGCAGCACGGCCCAAGCCGACGCATCGAGGCCGGCGCGGTCGAGATTGCCGACGTGATTGCACTGTTGCCGCCCAGCTCAAGGACCAGCCTGCAGCTGGTCAGTCGACTGCGCGAAGCGGCAGCGCGCGGCCGCATCGAATCGCTGCAGGCAGCGTTTTTGGGAGACGAACTACAAACGCTGGATGCGCGACTGCATAAGCTTGCCGTCGTGCAAGTGGGAGAGCGACCTGGATTCAGCGGCTTGTCGGTGGATGTGCAATGGCGCGACCAACAACTCAGCGCCCAGATCGCCAGCCCGGACTTCGTTATCGAGTGGCCGGTCGCATTGCGTGAGCCCCTGCCGATGGCATTGGCGGGTACCGTGTTTCTGCTAAAACCAGACGCGCATTGGCAATTGGCCAGCGAGCAGGTGACCGCGCGCGGCAGCGATTTCGCCTTCGATGTCGCCGGGTCTTTGACCTTCGATGGCGCACGCCCGAGCAGTGACTTGCGCGCGTTCGTATTCGAAGGCCCCATCGTCGCTGCCAAGCGTTTTCTGATGCGCCATCGCATGCCACCATCTGCGCAGAAATGGCTGGATGAGGGCTTGCTGGAAGGGCGTTTGGTGAGCGGACGATTGATGCTTTCCGGTGACCTCGACAACTGGCCGTTTGCCGGCAATGAAGGGCGCATGATCGCCGAGGCCGACGTCGCCGATGTCAGCGTTCGCTATCTGCCGGATTGGCCCATCGCCACCCAGTTGAACGGCCGCGCCAGCTTTCTCAATCGCAGCATCGGCGTTGATGTGGCGGCCGAGATATTGGGCAATCGCGTGCAACGCGCCGTTGGCGGCATCGCCTCAACCAAAGAGCCGCGTTTGCTGTTGGATATCAGCGGCGGCGGCGGCGGTGAAACGTTGTTGAATCTGTTGCGCAACAGCCCGCTGCAAAAGAAACACGCCGACAGCTTCGACGCCATCAGCATCGGCGGCCAAGCCGACGTTGCATTGAGTCTGGATATTCCTCTGGTCAAGCGCTTGGGCACGTTTTCGATGCGTGGCACGGCGCAGTTGAGCGACGCTGATTTGCGCGACTCCCGCTGGGGCATCGCCCTGGATGCGGCCCAAGGCGAGCTACGGTTCTCCGAGCGCGGCCTCGACGCCGACGACATCAAAGTCCTGTATTCCGGCCAACCCGCGCGCTTTGCGATTGCCTTGGGCAGCCATACCGCAACGCCCGCCAATGCGGTGGAAAGCTCCTTGCGCGGTCGCTTGAACGTCGACACCTTGCTGGATTTTCAGCCTGGCCTGAGCTGGCTCAAGCCGCACATGGAAGGGATATCGGAATGGCAGATTGCGGTGGCGTTACCGGTGGCCGTCGTGGCAATTGTGGCGACGTCAGCTGGCATCACTGAATCCGCCTTGGCGAATATTGAGACGCAGCCAACCGCGATCACGCCACTGGCGGCACCCGCTGAAGGCAACCCGACTGCTGCGGCGAGCCGCCCCCTCGGCGCCGCGCAACTCACTATCCGCTCGAACTTGGTCGGCACCACGCTGAGCTTGCCCGCCCCCTTGAGTAAAGCCGCCAGCGTGCGTCTGCCACTGACCGCGGTAGCGACGTTTCCGCCCGCTGGCGTCGAAGGTCCAATGGCACTCGACCTACGCCTAGCCAGCTTGCTGCGGCTATATGGCGAACTCGGCGAAGAAGCCAGTTTCAATGGCGTCGCCGCGTTTGGAGAGTCCGATGAAGTGCTGGCACCGGCGCGTGGTTTACGCGTGGTCGGGCAAGTGCCGGTGATCGATGCTTCGGCGTGGGCAGCCATGGCAGTCGGCAGTGCGAGCGGTGAGGGCGTCGTGGTCGATGTCGACCTGTTTGCCGGCGTGCTCGACATGCTCGACCGTAGTTTCGCAGAGACGCGCGTGCGCATGGATCGGCCTGCCGCCGGCGAGCTGCGGCTGCGCTTTGCCGGGCCGGCGCTGGAAGGTGAGATCGAGGTGCCTGCCCCCGTCGAACTTGTCAGTCGCGGCATCACGGCACGCTTGGCGCGACTGCATTGGCCGAGTTCGCAGAGCACTAGCGCAGTGACCGACCTGATCGACCCAGGTGCCGTGCCCGCGTTTCATCTGTGGGTGCAAGAGCTGCACATGGGCGACGCCAATCTGGGCGAAACCCGCTTGGAAACGTTTCCGCAGGCCGGCGGTATGCGCGTCGACTTGTTTGAAAGCAAGTCATCGGCCCTGCAATTGTTTGGGCGCGGCGATTGGACCCGCGTCGACGGCATCAGTCGCTCCAACTTCGAGATCGAGTTCACCGCCAGCGAGCTAGGCGGCATGCTGAAAGCGCTGGGCTTCAGCGAACTCATCGAAGGCGGCCAGACCTTCGCCAAACTGCGCGCGAGCTGGCCCGGACCACCGGCCGCGTTTGCGATGGAAAACGTCGACGGCGGCTTGGAAATCAGCGTCGGCCAAGGCCGCGTGCCGCAGGTCAATCCGGGCGCTGGGCGACTATTGGGCTTGTTCTCATTGACCGAAATTCCGCGTCGACTATCGCTGGATTTCAGCGACTTTTTCCGCTCGGGTCTCGCCTTCAACAAGATCACCGGCAGCTTCGTCTTCGCCGATGGCAATGCGGTCACCGATGACTTGGTGATCGACTCCCCCGCCGCCGAAATCCGCATCCGCGGCCGCACCGGACTGCGCGCGCAGGACTACACCCAAACCATGGAAGTGCTGCCACGCACCGGCAGCGTCTTGCCCGTCGTCGGCGCATTAGCTGCCGGCCCCGCTGGCGCGGCTCTCGGTGCCGTTGCCCAGGCCGTGCTGCAAAAGCCATTCAAACAGATCAACCGCACCCTCTACCGTGTCGAGGGCCCCTGGGCCGAGCCGGTGCTGGAAGTGCTGGAACGCGGCCCCGCGCGGGGTTCGACGGGCGAAGCGGGGCCGTGATCAGAAGTAGACAGTGCAGCGCGTTTCGTAGCGCGCAATAACCGAAGGGCATTGCGCCAACACCAACGCGTCGACACCAGAAACAGACCAACGGCCGGCAGATCCGACGTGCCTTTTGCGCGGTGCATCGTTGGTTCTGCCAGCGAAGCAATGCGCTGCGCTTGTTGCGCCCTACGGCTGCTGGAGTCGATTGCAAAACGATTCAAGGTTAATCGAGCAAGCACAGACTCTCCTTGTCCATTCGTGCTGCTTGCGGTCGAAGTTTGTGGTCAAAGGTCGCGAACGCTCCAGCTTGACTCGGGCACGATGCTTGAAAAATCCGCCTGCGGACCCATCTCGCGCTGATCCAATCTTTTCGAGCCAGCCCATGAGCACTGTCGCCGCCGCCCCCGCTGAATCGTTCAAGTTCGAAGCCGAAGTGCAGCAAGTGCTGCACTTGGTGATCCATTCGCTTTACTCGAACCGTGACATTTTCCTACGCGAGCTGATTTCCAATGCCTCCGACGCCTGCGACAAGCTGCGTTTTGAGGCGCTGCAGAATGCCGAGTTGTATGGCGAGCAAACCGAGCTGGTGATCGACCTTGCCGCGGACGGCGAAGCCGGTACGCTGGTCGTGACCGACACCGGCATCGGCATGAACCGGCAGGAGTTGATCGACAACCTCGGCACCATTGCCAGCTCCGGCACCAAGAAATTCCTCGCCCGTTTGTCGGAAGGGCAGAAGGCGGATGCCAATCTGATCGGCCAGTTCGGTGTCGGCTTCTATTCGGCCTTCATTGCCGCCGACCGAGTGACCGTCGAAACCCGCCGCGCCGGCGAGACCGAAGGCTGGCGCTGGGCCTCAGATGGCAGCGGTGAATACACCCTGGAGCCGGTCAGTGACCTGGCCCGAGGCACCCGCATCACCCTGCATCTGAAAGACGATGCCAAGGACTATGCACAACCGTGGAAGCTGCGCTCGCTGGTCCAGCAGTGGTCTGACCACATCGCCTTCCCGATCCGCATGGCCAAGCTTGAAGAAGGCAAGCCCACTGCCGAGATGGAGAGCGTCAATCAGGCATCTGCGCTGTGGACACGGCCCAAGGCGGAGATCGAAGACGCCGAATACCAGGCGTTTTACAAACACGTCAGCCACGACTACGCCGATGCGTTGAGCTGGACGCACAACCGCGTCGAAG
>JANNWF010000144.1:0-2659 GCA_031408455.1 Pseudoxanthomonas sp.
CCTATTCCACTATCGCAACCACGGTGCTGCCTATGGCCGGGTGCTGGCAGGATTTGAGGTCGACGCGGTCGATGACGTCGACTTCGAGGCGGACTTGCAGCGATTGGGGTTTTGGCGTGTTGAGGAAACCGCTAATCCGGCGCTGCGCCAATTTGTCGGCTGAGCCAGAAGCTCACATGCCGCTGTCACCGGCGACGGTTATGCTGGTCATTGGATGGTTTGCGATGGGTGGCTGATGTCTCGTGTTTGCGCGCTGGTTCTGCTTTTGGTGTGTCTGTTTGCTTCACCTGCTGCGAATGCTTGGGGCGGTCCGGGACACGCAGTGATCGGCGAACTCGCGGAACGCAAGCTCAGTCCGCAGGCGCTAGCAGAAGTGCGCCGACTGCTGATTGATGAACCCACGCCGACACTTGCTGCCGTAGCGAACTGGGCGGATGCCATTCGCGAAGAACCGAGTTGGGCTTGGGCGACGCCAATGCATTGGGTCACTTTTGCTGACGCTCGTTGCAGCGAGGTGTCGCCTGCTGCCTGCAAAAATGGGATGTGCGTTGATCGTGCCATTCAACGCTACCGCGACGATCTGGCCAACCACGAATTGAGTCAGGCGCAGCGCGCGCAGGCGCTCAAGTTTGTTGTTCATTTCGTAGGCGACGCGCACCAGCCAATGCATGCCAGTTACCGCAACGACCAAGGCGGCAACGAGTTCCAGATAAGCTTCGACGGAACCGGAACCAATCTGCATGCGGTGTGGGACCGGCGCGTGTTGGGCATCGAGTGGGCCGATGTCGAATCGGCAGCGAACCGGCTGCAGCGCACGAGCAGCCACAAGCCGTCATTGAATACACGTCGTTGGAGCAGCGAGTCGTGCCGTCTGATCGACGGCTTGAGTCTCTATCCCACCCGCCCCGGCCGTTTGCCAGCGGGCTATCTGGACACGATGCGACCGCATGCCGAGCGCCGCATCCAACAAGCCGCCGATCGCTTGGCTGCCATGCTGGAAGACGCGCTTGCGCCCAAGCCTTGATGCAACGGCCTGACTCGCTGGGCGACCGCCCTATCAGAAATTGCCTGCGCCATATCCAAACGTGAACGAACGCCGAATTTTCGTTACACTTCGCGCGAAAGCCGCCCTAGCCCTCCGCCCGTGATCTATCGGGCTGGATTTCAGACCCTTCAGCCGTTGCCGACCCCGCAGGAACCCTTCCGATGCGATCAATGATCCTTGCTGCACTTTGTCTCAGCGCACCGATGCTGACCCACGCCCAGTCGGCCGACGTTTTCGACCCGAACGAGCCAGTTGTCACCCAAGCCAGCGCTCAGCCAGGCGGGCTGGCTCTTCCTGCGGGCACCGCGGTGCTTTACGACAACGGACCGTTTGTCACCAGCGCTGGTACGGGTCCTGCCGGGTCGGATATCAGCCTGCTGCAGAATGGCACCTTGCTGATGGGCACACTTGGATTCAGCGGATCGATTACCGGTGGGCTTTCGGTCGCTGATGATTTTGTGGTGCCGGCTGGGCAAACGTGGAACGTCACCGGCGCCCGCTTTTACGGCTACCAGACCGGCTCTGCAACGACTCCCTCCACCTTCAATGACGTGCGCTATCAGATTTGGAATGGTCGACCGGGTGACGTGGGCTCGACTGTATTGTTCGGCAACCTGACCACCAGCCGCTTTGTTAGCAGTGCTTGGAGCAATGCTTATCGTACGGCTGAAGGCACAGTTGGCACCACGCGTCCGATCATGGCCACGGTGGCTAGCGTTGCGGCACCTATTTCGCTTGCCGCCGGCACCTACTGGGTGCAGTGGCAGATGCAAGGCAGTGGTGCCTCGGGCCCATTCTTGCCGCCGATCACTCGCGTTGGCCAGACGACCACCGGTAATGCGCGCCAATTCAGCACCACATCCTCGCTGTGGACGGACATCATCGACACAGGTTCGCCCACGGGCACACAGTCCTTCCCGCAGGGAATGCCCTTTACGCTGCTCGGCACCATCAGCGCCGGCAACCTCACCATTACCGGCAGCCCGGTGAATTTCGGCACCGTCGCAGTGGGCAGCACCGGCGCAGGCTCGGTCACGTTGGGCAATAACGGCAGCGGTAGCTTGACCGTGACGGCGCTTGCACCGACCGCCCCGTTTGCACGCACTGGTGGCACCTGCGGCAATCTTCCGATCACCATCGCTGCCGCCAGCAATTGCACGGTGACCTTCAGCTTCAGCCCCGCCGCAACCGGCGCAGCCAATCAGGTGGTCACGGTGACCAGTAACGGCACTGGCGCCACCAGCCTGACCCTGCAAGGCACCGGTGCAGCACCGGGCGTGTTGAGCAGTTCCTCGACGGCGGTGAGCTTCGGTGGCGTGGCGGTTGGTGGCTTCACCACCAGCACGATTACGGTCACCAACACCGGCGGCAGTCCGTTCACCCTCACCGGCATTACTGGAGCGGCGGGCGCGTTCTCGGTCAGCGGGGGTACCTGCGTCACTCCCTTCATGCTGGCACCGACTGCTAGCTGCACCATCATCGTTCGCTTTACTCCGACTTCGGTGGGCACTTCCACTGGCGCGCTACAGCTGGTAACGAACATTCCCAGCACCACGACGGTCAATCTGAGTGGTACCGGCAATATCCCGGCGCCGACCAGCATCCCGACCAATG
>JANNWF010000145.1:0-6390 GCA_031408455.1 Pseudoxanthomonas sp.
GACGTTTTGATTGTCTAAAGCCGGCAATCGTCGGGCGCAATCACCGACAGCCGAGCAAGCTCGGCTCTACTGAAGCTCGTGCGTCCTTGCTGTTGTAGAGCGGAGCTTGCTCCGCTGCCCTTCGCAATACAGCCGAGCAAGCTCGGCTCTACTGAAGCTCGTGCGTCGTTGCTGTTGTAGAGCGGAGCTTACTCCGCTGCCCTTCGCAATACAGCCGAGCAAGCTCGGCTCTACTGAAGCTCGTGCGTCTTTGCTGTTGTAGAGCGCAGCTTTCTCCGCTGGCTCATGGTCTGGCGGCGCAATGCGCTGCGCTTATTGCGCCCTACTCAGCTTTCGTGGCTTCCGCTTTTGCCAGAAGCGCAAGCGCAGCCATCAGTTTCTCAAAGGCAACATCCTCGCCCAATTTCCCAATCACCGTTTCCGCCAAACGCAGGCCATCGCCTGCAGCGTGCGAGAGTGCAGTGCCGCCATCACGCTTGAGTGTGGCAATCAGCAGTCCTGCGTCCTTGGGCGAAGCGTGACTAAGGCTTTGCAGCAGCAAGCGGCCATCGTCGGCGATCAGCTTGAAATAGAACAAGCCATCGGCATCACGGTATTGCTTGAAAGTAGGCGGCTTTGGCGCGGCGGCGTCCGCGTCGGGCGCTGGCGCAGAGGTGTCGGATTGCGCGGAAGGCACGGTCGCCAGCAACGGCCGCAATCCCACCGCATGCCTCAAGTCGCGCAGCAAAGGCTGCGCCAACTGACGCGCCTTGTGAGCGCCGCGCAACAAGATCGCCTCGATCGCCGCTGGATCGGCGATCAATGCTTCATAGCGATTCCGCATCGGCGCTAGCTCCGCATCCAGATGCTCGAACAGGCGCTGCTTGGCTTCGCCCCAAGCAATGCCGGCGGCGAACGCTTCGCGCATCGCTTCGGTTTCTTCGGTACTCGCGAATGCGCGATACAGCTGGAAGACATTGGAGCTATCAGCATCCTTGGCTTCGCCCGGCAGGCGGCTGTCGGTGACGATGCCGAGCACAGCCTTGCGCAGCGCAGCCGCGCTATCGAACATGGCGATGGTGTTGTCGTAGCTCTTGCTCATCTTGCGACCATCCGTGCCCGGCAAAGTCGCCACGTGTTCCTCAACTGCGGCCTCGGGCAGCACAAAATGCTGGCCGTACAAGTGATTGAAACGCGCGCCGATATCACGCGCCATCTCGATGTGCTGGATCTGATCGCGTCCGACCGGCACCTTGTGCGCGTTGAACAACAAGATGTCGGCCGCCATCAGCACGGGATACATGAACAGCCCCGCAGTGATGCCGGCATCGGCGTCTTCGCCTTGTTCACCATTACGATCTACCGCCGCTTTGTAGGCGTGCGCGCGATTGAGCAAGCCTTTGCTGGCGACGCAGGTGAGCAGCCAGGTGAGTTCGGGAATCTCCGGAATGTCACTCTGCCGATAAAACCAGACCGCATCCGGATCCAGCCCGCAAGCCAACCATGCGGCCGCAATTTCCAAGGTCGAACGCTGCACCCGCGCCGGCTCGCCCACTTTTATGAGCGCGTGATAGTCAGCGAGAAAGTAGAACGACTCGACACCCGGCTGCCGGCTGGCCAACACGGCGGGACGAATCGCTCCCACGTAGTTGCCGAGGTGCGGTGTACCCGAGGTGGTGATGCCAGTCAGTACGCGAACAGCAGTCATGAATAAGCGGGAGATGAACGAAACCGGTCGGCAGTTTACGCCAGAGGATTCGCGTAACCCCGAATTGTCGGCGGCTGCGTTTGTAGTCAGCGAGCCTGATGCTCACAAGGAGATTCTGATGATTCGCGCATTCGCAGTAATGGCCGCCATGCTGTTGACTAGTGTCGCCCACGCGCGCCATGCGCCGCAGGTAGATTTGTCGCTGCGTGACCTCGACAGCGGCGCGGTGCTGCCGGTGTACTGGAGCGATGGTCGCGCCCCTGTGCCAGGCACGCCTGGCCATCGCTACGCGGTGGTGTTGGAGAATCGCAGCGCCGAGCGGGTGTTGGCGGTGTTGTCGGTGGACGGCGTCAATGCGGTGACCGGTGAGACCGCCAACCCTGCGCAGTCTGGCTATGTGCTGGGGCCGTGGCAGCGCACCGAAGTGCGCGGCTGGCGCAAGGACCTGTCCAGCATCGCCGAGTTTGTGTTCACCGACCTGGGTGACAGCTATGCCGCACGCACCAATCGTCCAGGCAACGTCGGCGTGATTGGGGTGGCGGTATTCAACGAGCGCCAGATCGTGCCGCGCTATGACCCACCGCAATACTTTGACGAGGACGACTACGGCAATGGCGACTACAAGCGCGACGCCCACCCGTCAGCGCCGAGTGCCGGTGCCTCTGCGCAAGCGCAACCACGCGAAGGCGAGTTGGCCAGCAAGTCGGCAGCGCCGCCAGCCCGGCAAGAACTCGGCACCGGCCACGGCACCCGTCGTTACGATCCGATTTCACGTACCGAATTCGTCCGTGCATCGAGCCAGCCGGCGCAGGTGACTTCGCTCTACTACGACGACACCGAAGCGCTGGTCGCCCGCGGCATCATCCATCGCCACCGCCACCCGGTGCGGCAGTCCCCGCAGGCATTCCCGACCAGTTTTGTGCCAGATCCACCGCGCTGGCGCTAGTTTTCAATTGTGTTGACAACACCTGGGCTGGGCCGCAGGGTCAAGCCCACGGGCACATCCCAAGGACAACGCCCCCAAAACTCGTCATTCCGGCGAACGCCGGAATCCACTTTCTTGCCACTCGCAGGACGGCTACTGAAGAGCTGGATCCCGGCGTGAGCCGGGATGGCGAGCGGAGTGGCAGCGCGCGTGAGTCCGGCCAAGAGTGGACTTCAGCTACGCATCAGGGTCGATTTTCCAAACAGGCTTTCGACCAAATCCACCGCCAACCGCGCGGTCTGGTTCTTGTTATCAAACGCCGGGTTGAGCTCAAAAATATCCAGCGAAGCCATGCGACCCGTGTCAGCAATCATCTCCATCACCAGCTGCGATTCGCGGTAGTTGGGTCCACCACGCACGGTGGTGCCAACGCCCGGCGCAATCGTGGGATCGAGAAAATCGACATCGAAGCTGACGTGCAAATGGGTGTTGTCGTCCAAACCCTCCAAAGCTTCCTCCATCACCCGCCGCATGCCGATCTCGTCGATGTAGCGCATGTCGTAGATATCGAGGCCAGCCTCGTGCACCAAGCGACGCTCGCCTGGATCGACCGAGCGAATACCAATTTGCCGAATCGAATCCGCAGAAATGGCCGGCGATTCGCCGCCCAAACGCACCAAGGCCTCGGGGCCGATACCGCACAAGCAAGCCACCGGCATGCCGTGGATATTGCCCGATGGCGTCAACGCCGACGTATTGAAATCCGCATGCGCATCGAGCCACAAAATGCGCAGCTTGCGGCCCTTGGCGCGACAGAAAGCAGCGACCGCCGTGATCGAGCCCACCCCCAAACAATGGTCGCCACCCAGCAGGATCGGCAACGTGCCGGCATCAAGTTCGGCCCGCATCGCCTCCATCACCGCCTGGTTCCACGCGACCACCTCGTTGAGATGCCGATAGCCATCGACCGGCGGCAGCCAAGGATTCAACGGCCCGCTGACGTTGCCACGATCAATGACCGTCAAGCCACGCTCACGCAAGGCCTCAGCGATGCCAGCCACCCGCAGCGCCTCCGGCCCCATCGAGGCCCCGCGGTGGCCCGCGCCAATATCAGTAGGGGCGCCGATCAGAGCGATAGTGGGTTGGGATTGCATAGGCGTGTGCTCGTCGAGGGCGCTACGCCCGCGCCACAACGCTAAAGCGCTAATGCGCAACGAGACGCCGTTATGTGGTGCCGACACCCGGATTCGAACTGGGGACCTACCGCTTACAAGGCGGTTGCTCTACCAACTGAGCTATGCCGGCGCAGCCGCGCATGATATCAACTGAGAGCGAACATGTACCTAACGCGGTTGGCCTTAGGAGAAGTAGCGTGCGCGCGGTCTGTCTGCTTGGCGGGGCATGCGGCTAATCGCAGGGAATAGTGCGACTGGCCACTCCACTATAGCCGCCGAGTGCGGCTCGCCAGTCAAACGCTTCGCTGCTGTCGAGATCCACCCAAAACTGCGGGATGCTTTCACTGCGCGGCTCAAGCTTGGCATCGACGCCAAAGGCGAGTACCTCCTCCTGACGCCGACGCGCGTTGAGTTCGGTGCGGTATAGGCCAAACGAGATGGTGTTTTCGTCGGCGCCGGAGGTCACCACGTAGTAGTCGCGAACGCCGCGCCCGAACAAGCCGCGCGCGACAGCGAGGGCTGCCTCGCGCGAAGGAGGCGCGGGCAAGAAGACCCGATAACCGCGCTGAACCACCGCGTTTGCCTCGCGAAACTGGATGCGTTGTGCGCCGGGAGTGAGTGCCGCCAGCGCGCGGCGCAAATCGGATTGGGTGAGGAAGGGGCCGATCTCCAAACACTCGCTGGCTGCACCGCCACGGATCGGTTGCGGCGGCTCGCTGGGCTCGGCGACTTCGCTGGCTGCGGCCCGATCTGTCTCACTCAGCAGCTCCAACGCAGGCACATCGGCCTGCGTGGTTGGCATGGCGGCGGGCACGCGCGGTGGCGGCCGCAGCGCCCACCACGCGGCAGCACCGACGTTCATCGCGAGCAGTAACAGGACTAGGGCGCGGAGGAGCATGTGCTGAGTTTAGTGTTTAGCGCTGGCGCTTGGGGCGTGGATCGGGGAGCTGGGGTGCTTCGCCTCAGACTCGGAGCCGATCACAGCACGCTGAGCATTCCCCGCAAGACTAAATCAGCTTCGTACTGCGCCTTGATGGTTAAGGCAGGCAACAATGCTTCCGCGCCACCGCCCGTCAGCAGCAATCGCGGGACGCTGGAACTCTGCTGCGCCGAATCGCGATATTGCCGTTCGATCAGGGCGGCGCAGGCGAGCAAGGGGCCGGAGTAGACGGCGTCGGCGGTGGTGTTCGCCCACGCATGAAATTCGCCCAAGTGATGATGCAGATGCCCGGCGCGAGTCAGCAAGGCGTCGCGCATGGTGTTGGGGCCGGCAACGATGCAGCCACCCAAATGTTGACCCGACGCATCGACAGCATCGATCGTCAGCGCAGTGCCGACGCTTGCGACTAGACAGGCTTCGCTCCCACTCGCTCGTGCGGCGCGCATCGCGAGCCAGCGATCCACGCCCAGCGTCGCCGGTTCCGCGTAAGCAAGCCCTAGCAGCGCGTCGCTGCGCGGTGGTCCGACCCGATCCACATGGCTGACACCGGCCGCAGCCAAAAGCTGCTGCAAGCGCTGGAGGCGCTGCGGATCGGCCGAGCTGGTCGCGAGCAGTGCCGTTCCCGCCGACGGCAAACGCTGGATTTCATCCAGCCGACCAGCTTGCATCGGCTGCAGATGCGCGCCATCCCACAGCGCCCATTTCAACCGCGTATTGCCGAGATCAAGTAGTAGTTTCATTGCCGTCTAACGCTGACTTCTGCGCTTACAAACGCACGCTCGCCATCGGCGCAGAGCACCCGCAATGCGCCATCGTTGCGCACGCCCACGGCGCGGCCGATGTGTTCGGCGTTGGCGGCGATCACCCGCACTTGCTCACCACGCAAGGCATCCAGTGCGTTCCATCGGTTCGCAAATGCTGACCAGCCGGCGGCTTCGAACTGGTCCAGCGTGGCCAGCAGGGCTTCAGTCAGGCCCGCAGCGACCAACGTTCGATCGGCCGCTCGCTGCATCCCCGCACCGCCCAGCTCATCGAGACCGATCCATTCGGAATCGGAGTCCTTTGGCAAACTCAGATTGAGTCCGACCCCGACTACAAGGTCGACGCTAGCCGCGTCCCGCTTGGCCAACTCGACCAACAATCCGCCGAGCTTGCGGCCGCGCGCCACCAAATCGTTAGGCCACTTCAAGCCGACTTCCCGCCCGACCCATTGCCGCAGCGCCTCGGCACAGGCCACACCCAGCGCCAAACTCAAGCCACCCAATTCGGCCGGCGTGCGGCGCAAACGCGCAAACATCGACAACGCCACGTTGCCGCCTACGGGCATGATCCACTCGCGGCCGTGGCGCCCGCGGCCGGCCGATTGTTCGTCAGCTAGCAGTAGGGCGCGATCAGGCAAGTCAGCAGCGCGGCGCAGCAAGTCGCTGTTGGTCGAGTCGATGCGTTCTACCCATTCGATCAGTGACAGGCGCACTGCGGTCCCGACTGCCAACTCCGCGCGCAATCGCTCGGCCGCCGAACTCATCGGCCAAACAGCCGCGCCAGCGCGCGCGCGCGCTCGAACCGATGTTCGTTGCCAGCGGCCAGTCGAATCAGATTGAGCCGATGCGTAAACACGATGAACAGGGCCGCAGACACTGCAAACAGGCTGCGTTCGAAGGTC
>JANNWF010000146.1:0-6573 GCA_031408455.1 Pseudoxanthomonas sp.
GGCCAAGCCCAACCAAGCGATCCCCAAGCCCAGCACGCCACCCGCGGCGCCGACCGCGCCGGCCTCGAACAAGAACTGGGCGAATACCTGCCTGCGGCTAGCGCCCAAGGCGCGGCGCACACCAATCTCGGAGGCACGACCAAGAAATTTCGCCAGCATCAGGCCAACGCTATTCAGCAGACACACCAGCAGGAAGGCCGAGGCAATGCCCAGCGAAATCGGCACGTCATCGCCGGTCACACGGCTCTCGCGTAGCCAGGGCATCACTGGCGTCACGCGGTTGTCGAGAGGACGTGGAAAGCGTCCCAGCGCCTTTTGTTCGGTCACATACGCATTCAGAAAATCGACGTAACGGTCGCGCTCGGCCTGACCGTCGAGCTGCACCCAGAACTGCGTCCACACGCACTCTGAGGCGAGGTAAGTTTCAAACGAAGGGTCGTCTGCGCCCTTGAAGCACTGGTTGTTGCCACTTGAGCGCAGGCGCAGATCGTCGTTGATGCTGAGCGGCAGATAGAACCCTTCTGGGTCATTGAAATTGCCTTGGCTGACGTCGAAGTATTTCGGCGCTGGACGCCAGTCAGCGAGCACGCCCACCACGCGATAGTTGCCTTCGCCCAGACGGATACTGCGGCCGACGCTGTTCTCGCCACCAAACACCTTGTCGTTGATGTCCTTGGATAGCACTACTACCCGTTCGCGCGCTGCATCAGCGCTGCGATCCCAACCACTACCGAACTGGAACGGTGGCTCGAACATGGGGAAGAAATCGGCATAGGTCATGCGCCCGATTTCATTGAAAGGTTTGATCGTGGCGTTCTCCGGCTGCACAGCCAAAGCGACCTGAAACATCATCGTTTGCAGCGGCGCCTTGTCGGCCAGCATCAAGGCGCGTGCGTCTCGCCAGGTCATCTGGTCGGGCGGCACATCGGCCCCGCTGGGGTCGGTCCCCCAACCATCGTCAGCTTCCCAGTTGTCCAGCCGCACGATGTGCAGCTGATCGCTTTTGTGCGGAATGGGATCGGCCGACATCAAATGAAACACGCTGTACAGCGTCATGAAGGCGCCGATGCCAAGCGCGATGGCGGTCACCATCAGCGTGGTCAACACCGGATTGCGGCGCAGGCTGCGCGCGCCAAGCCAAGCGTAGTAACGAATCATGGTTGACCCTTTCTATGCGAGAGCGACGGCAGGCGCCGTCGGCGCGGACTTGGCGACCACACTCAGCTCGCTGCCCAGATCCACCAACTGGCCATCGATGATGTGCACATTGCGCTGCGCGCGCGCGGCCAGCTCAGGGTCGTGGGTGACCATAATGACGGTGGTGCCTTGAGCGTTGATCTCTTCCAGTAACTCAAGCACCGCGCGCGCCATCATCGAATCCAGATTGCCGGTGGGCTCATCCGCGAGTAGCAGTTTCGGCTCACCAGCGAGTGCGCGCGCGATCGCGACGCGCTGCTGTTGACCGCCGGATAGTTCGCTCGGGTAGTGCTTCATGCGCGAGCTCAAGCCCACGCGTGCCAACGCCTCTTCGATGCGCCGCTTGCGATCCGCACTGGGCAGGCCGCGATAGCGCAGCGGCACGTCGACGTTGTCGAACAGATTCAGGTCGGGAATCAGATTGAAGTTCTGGAAGATGAAACCAATCTTCGCGTTGCGAAGTTTTGAGCGCTCGCGATCATTGAGTCCACGCACTTCCACGCCATCGATCTGATAGCTGCCTTCGCTGTGCTCTTCCAGCAGACCCGCGATGTTGAGAAACGTGGTTTTGCCTGAGCCCGAGGGACCAGTCACAGCGACGAATTCGCCAGTATTTACACGCAGCGAAAAATCCCGCAGGGCATGCGTTTCGATGAGGTGGGTACGGTAGATCTTCGAGAGGTTTTGCATGTGCAACATGGGAGGTTCCTTGGTTGTTACTGGCGTTTTTCAAGCGCGTGGGGCAATCGCTACTTCGTCATTCCGGCGCACGCCGGAATACACCCGAACTCCCTTTTCCTTCCCACATGCAATGGCACTTTGCGGACGTGGATTCCGGCGTGCGCCGGAATGACGATGGTTGGGGGTTTGGTCCTGGAACTGGAACTGGTCGGTCTCACAGCCATGTCGATTTCCCCTATTCGGAAATCTGCACGCGCGGCGCGCCGCGGAATTCGTCGATGCTGGAAATCACCACGCGATCCCCTTCGACCAAGCCGGCCAGCACTTCGACCGCCGCCACACTGACCGCACCGACTTCGATCGCGCGGCGCACGGCGATGCCGTCTGCCACCACGTAGGCGATGCGACCGCCGCCGGTATCCACAAAGGGACCGCGCGCCAGCAGCAACACGTCGGGTTTTTCCTCGATGACGATGCGCACGTCGACGCGTTGGTTCTGGCGCACCGTGGTGGGTTGCGCTTGTGCAAAACGGACCCGGCCGGAGACTTGGTTGGCGGTGATCTCGGGTGCAATCGAAGCCAGCACGCCCGCGTGCTTCTGATTGCCGATGCGAATCTCGGCTTGCATGCCGAGACCGAGGTCGTCGGCCATGGTTTCTGGAATCTGCACGTCGATCTCCAGCTGGGCCAGATCGACGACGGTCATCAAGATCTGGTTCACGGCCACGGCGGTGCGATCCGCCACCGCGATGCTGCCGACCAGACCATCCACTGGTGCGCGCACTTCCAGACCAGCAACCAGTCGGCTCACTTCATCAGAGCGCAGACGCTGCTGCTCCAGGGCCAACTCACGCGTGGTTTGCTCGAAGGCTAGGCTCTCGCGCTCAAGCTCGGTGTCGCCGCGGGCGTGCTGCAAAGCCAACTCGGCTTTCTTCAGCTCGTCCTTGGCACGCTGATAGTCGACCTCACTGATCGCGCGAATGGCCCATGACTTTTCTGCGCGATCCATTTCCCGGCGCGCCGCATCAAAGGCGACTTGCGCCTCATCGAACAAGCGCCGCGTACCCAGGGCTTGCTTGCGACTATCGATGCGGCTGCGGCGCACCTCGACTTCCAACGATTGCAGCAATGAATTGGATTGCTGCAACAGGCTTTGCATTTCCGGGCTGTCGATCACCGCCAACAACTCGCCCTTCTTGACCGTCGCGCCAGCGGTGACCTTCAGTGAAAGCGTGCCGGCGGCGGTCGCATACAGGGACGGACTGACCGCAGCCACCACTCGCCCCGGCACTTGCACGTCGCGGATCAACAGGCCGCGATGGACCGTATCGAATCGCAGGCGTTCGGCCGAAATGGACGCCTCGGCGCGCAACATCCGCGACAACGAAGGCAGCGCCGAGGCCACTACCAGCAGGCCCACGCTGGCTACCAACAAGGCACGGAAATGCGCGCGCCACCAGGGCGGTGCTTTGATGACGCGATCTTGGGCGGCGGTGTCGCGAATGCTCATGCAAGCGGTCAGTTAAGTGGACTCCGCCTGTCAATGCATGTGGCGTGCCAGCACCGTCGAGACAGCCAAGACCTTTGCAGGTCAAACACTTGCTGCATTGTCCGACGACGACGAGCGAGTGTCCGTCCGCGTCCGCGGCCGTCCGCCAGCCCAACCAATGGCTGATGTGATGGCGCCCAATTGCGCGGATAATCCCGCGCTTGTCGGCGACTGATGGGCGTCGAATCTTGGTTGAACTTGGCTGCCCTTCTCCCTCCGGGAGAAGGTGCCCGTAGGGCGGTTGAGGGTGTAAGGCGAGTGCGATGCTGCACTGTCTACTCGAACCCTCATCCGGCGCTGCGCGCCACCTTCTCCCGGAGGGAGAAGGGCTACAGCTTGGAGCTGCCCGTCGATGCCTATCAGTTGGCATCATCACTTTCCATTTCGGAGCGCGTCAATGATCAAGCGGATTTTCAAATGGTTCGGCCTGTTGCTGCTGTTGGTGCTGGTCACCGGTGGCGCGCTGGCTGCGCACACCTGGTACTTCAAACCCATAAGCGTGAACTGGTTCTACAGCCGCGTCTTCTTGCAGTTCGCGCTGGACAACCCGGAAATGCTGACCCAGATGCGGCTGTTGGAGCCGATCGGCATCAAGGGTCACAACGCCAAGTTGGCGGACGATTCGCTGGCTGCTGAAGATGCACAAATGGCCAAGTTGGAGCGCGACTACGCGACCTTTCAAAGTTACGACCGCGCCTCGATGTCGGGTCAGGATCTGATTTCCTACGACATCTTCGACAGCTTTCTCGGTGACCAAGTCCGCGATGGCAAGCGCTTCCGATATCACAATTTTCCGGTCAACCAGATGTTTGGCGTGCAAAGCGGTCTGCCCAATTTCATGGCCGACACGCACTTCGTTGAAAGCGAGCGCGACGCGCGCGACTACATCGCCCGCATCAATCAGTTCGAGCGCAAATTCGATCAGGTGATCGAAGGTCTGCAGAAGCGTGAGTCGCTGGGAATCCTGCCGCCGAAATTCACCGTCGAAAAAGTGCTGAAGCAGATGCGCGCCTTCATTGACGTGCCTGCGGCCGAGCATCTGCTATACACCAGCTTTGCCGAAAAGCTGAAGAAGATTCCAGCAGATGATTTGAGCGAAGACACCCGCACCGCGTTGCAAGCCGAGCTTGCGCAAGCCATCGAGACCTCGGTGTATCCGGCCTACACCAAGTTGATCGCCTACCACGAGGCGCTGTTGCCCAAGGCCACCAGCAACGACGGCGCATGGCGCTTGCCCGATGGTGAGGACTTTTACGCGTGGCGGGTGCGCAATCAAACCACCACTGACATGACGCCGGATCAGATTCACCAGATCGGCCTCGCTGAGGTCGCGCGCATCAGCGCCGAGATGGACGCCATCCTGCAAGGCGAAGGCTTGATCGAAGGCAGCGTCGGCGAGCGCATTCAGTTGATCAGCAAGCGCGAAGACCAACTGTTCCCGGACACCGACGAGGGCCGCGAGCAGATTCTGGCCGAGTACCAACGCATCATCGATGAAATTTCGGCGGGATTGGGTGACTGGTTTGACAAGCAGCCTGCCGCAAAAGTTGAAGTGAAACGGGTGCCCAAGTTTTCCGAGAAAACCGCGCCAGGGGCCTACTACCAGGGCCCATCGCTGGATGGCAAACGTGCGGGTGCGTTCTTCGCCAACTTGCGCAGCGTCGAAGATCTGCCGCGTTTTGGCATGCGCACCCTGGCGTATCACGAAGCCGTGCCCGGCCACCACTTCCAGATCGCGCTGGCGCAGGAGTTGAAGGGCCTGCCGATCTTCCGTCGCTTCCTGCCGTTCACCGTGTACGCCGAAGGCTGGGCGCTGTATTCCGAGCAAGTTGCGTGGGAAGCCGGCTTCCAGGCCAAGCCACTGGACAATCTGGGCCGCCTGCAAGCCGAGATGTTCCGCGCCGTGCGCTTGGTGGTGGATACCGGCATGCACTCCAAGCACTGGAGCCGCGAGCAGTCGATCGACTACATGCGCGAGCACACCGGCATGGGCAAGGGCGAGGTGGTCGCCGAGATCGAACGTTACCTGGTCAACCCGGGGCAGGCGCTGGCTTACAAGGTTGGCATGCTGAAGATTCTCGAGCTGCGCGCCAAAGCTAAAGCAGAGTTGGGCGACAAGTTCGACATTCGCCAGTTTCACAACGTGGTGCTGACCTCAGGCTCGGTGCCGATCTTCATCCTCGAGCGCTTGGTCGATCAGTGGATCGCTGAGCAGAAGGGCTGATCGCGAGCATTTCTGGGCCGCTAGGGCGCGTTGCGTTAAACATCGCAACGCGCCCATTCAGAGAGTCCTCACACGGGCTAGAATCAGCCGGTGATTGACCTTCGCACCCTACTCATCGACTGTCGTATTGCCTTGCGGGCGCTGCCCGGCAAGGCGGCGCAATCGTTGCTGGCGCGTCTCGAAGTCGCGCTGACCGAAGTCAGCAAGCAAGGCGTGCAGACCCAAGCCACCGGCAGCCAGACCTCGCAGCAAGTAGCGTTGGCATGGCAGACCGTGGCGCGCGGCCTGAAGCACACCCACCTCGACATCTACGAAGACCTCAACGCGCGGGTGATGACTCTGCTCGGCGAACGCACCCTGTACGAACCCACCGAAGAGCTGCTGGTGCTTACCAAGCAGTTGGATGAAGTGGCGAAGGAGCGTGAGCGCATCAACCACCGATTGACCCAAGCCAAAGATCGTCAGCGTGCCGCGCAGATCCAGTTGGCTGAGCTGCATACGGCTTTGGCGACCGCGGTTCCTGAGTGCGCCGAACGTGATGTGCAGGCGCAGGCATTGGCGCGGCTGGCGATATTGGTCGCACAAGCGAGCTCGCCAGCCTCCGCAGTCGAAGCGAAAGCACGCGCAGATCGCGAGGGGCCAGCACCCTCACGTGTCGTGCTTGGGCGAATTGCCGGTGGCGGCAGCTCGTTTACCAAGGAACAACGCGACTGGGTGATCGGCGAGACCTTGGGGCTGACCGGTTGGGAATATACCCCGCTTGAGTTGATTGAAAAGGGCGACCAGTGGCTGGCGGCGTTGCTGCTTGAGAAGGGAAATGTGGGCTAGGCACCCAACAGCAGTGGCAGCGGAGCAAGCTCCGCTCTACGAGAGCTTCGCCGCTGGCCCGTAGAGCCGAGCTTGCTCGGCTGCTCGCGTGTCG
>JANNWF010000147.1:0-9228 GCA_031408455.1 Pseudoxanthomonas sp.
TTTCCTAGGCGCGATGTTGTCCAGATCAACATTGACGGCATCGCAGCGGGAGGTGGAGGTATTCATTGCGCGACGCAGCAAGAGCCGAAGGTCAACTAAATGTTCAAGCGGACTGCCGTCCCACCAGCACGCAATTACCGACCGCTATCGCGCGGCAGCCGCTTAACATGGCGATCTATCTCGGAATTCTCGCCCGTACCGCACGCATTCGCAGTCGTTCCCGCGAACTGTCCCTGCTGGTTGAGCAGCGCTCCAGTGAGCTCAGCACGGCGCATCGGACCCTTCTCGATACCCAGCAGAAACTCGCGGTGCAGGAACGCGTGGCCGCCCTTGGCGGGCTGGTTGCCGGCGTGGCGCACGAGGTCAGCACGCCGCTTGGCGTGGTGATCACGGCGCTGTCGGGTATCGCCGACGCTTGGAAACAAGTCAGCGCTCAAGTGCGCAAGGGATCACCCACTCAGGAGCTTGAGCCGTTGCTTGCAGATGGCGAGGAGTACACCGAACTGGCCATGCGCAACAGCGATCCGGTGGGCGATCTGGTCGCCAACCTCAAGGCAATCGTCGCTCGCCGCGATAGTGATTTCGTGGCCTTGGTCGACCTTTCCCTGCACCTGCGTGAGGCCAGCGCCTTGGTCAGCGCAGAGCTGCGATCGCGCGGCTGCCGCATCGAGGTTCTGGTTGATGAGGGACTCACGATCGCCACGGTGCCGGATGCACTCACCGAGGTGCTCGCGCGCGTTTTGAGAAACACGGTCGACCACGCGTTCCCGCAGCGGAGCGATGGCTTGGTAGTGGTCAGCGTCGAAAAGATGGGCGACCAAGGCGTCGAAATTGTTATCCGAGACAACGGCCGGGGCATCACCCCTGAGGCATTGGGACAAGTATTCGATCCATTCTTCACCACGCGCCGCGGCCGCGACGGATTCGTCGGGCTGGGCCTTTACGTGGCCTATGCCCAGGCCACACAGCGCCTGAAGGGCAGGATCAAAGTCAGCAGCACGATCGAACAGGGGACTGAAGTTCGTATCTGGCTTCCCGACCTGTCACGTTCCGTTGCGGCGATTGCCGAATAGAGGGCGACGCACTGCCAGCGGCGTATGTCAGGCCGTGGCGAATTACACTATGCGGCTGTCACTAACCTGCTGGATCCCCATGTCGATCTCCCCTGCCCTGCACCAACGCATCGAAACCTTGCTCGCCCAACACCAGGTGGTGTTGTTCATGAAAGGCTCACCGGATGCGCCGCGTTGTGGATTTTCGGCCAAAGCGGTCGGCATTTTGGGTGGGATGTTGGATCGTTATCACACCGTGGATGTGTTGGAAGATGCCGAGATTCGTGAGGGCATCAAGGTCTATGGCAGCTGGCCGACCATTCCGCAGCTGTATGTGAGTGGTGAACTGGTGGGTGGCAGCGACATCATCGAGTCGATGCTGAATGCCGGTGAGTTGCATGGCTTGTTCGGTTTGTCGGCACCGGACCGCACACCGCCCACCATCACCATCACTCCGGCGGCGGCCGAAGCGATCCAACGCGCCATGAGCGATGTCGAAGACGACATCGGCTTACATATGAGCGTCGATGCGCGCTTCAACGCCCAGTTTCAATTGAAGCCCATCGAGGGCAGCGAAGTGGTGGCCGAGGCGGCCGGCATTCGCATCCACCTTGATCTCGCCAGTGCGCCGCGCGCGCAAGGCATCGAGATCGATTGGGTGGATGGTGTGCGCGGCAGTGGCTTGGCGATCCGCAATCCGAACGCACCGCCTGCGGTGCAAGACCTCGACGTCGGCAGCTTGAGCGAGCGGGTGGCCGCGGGCAGCATCACCGTGATTGACGTGCGCCCCGAGTCAGCGCGCTTGGCATTGCCGTTTCCGCTGGCGCACGAGGTGCTGGATGAGGACAGCCATGACCGCTTGGCCAAACTGCCTTCGACCACGCCTCTGGCCTTTCTTTGTGCGCGTGGCAACTCCAGCCGCCAAGCCGCCGAGCACTTCCGCGGACACGGTTTTCGCGACGTCTACAACGTCGAAGGCGGCATGGAAGCATGGCTGAATCGTTCGGCCTGACGCGTCCCCACAATCGTTGACCGCGCGACCGGCAAACGGCGGATGACTTCCGCAAGGAATTGGATTAGTTTGCCGGTGTAGGGTGTTGATTCGGTCATGGATTTCGCTTACGCCTGACCGCGAAACCGGCGCCCTGTTTGACGACTGGGAGGTCCGAACGATGCGATACCTAATGGCCGCCGCTATGCTGGCGATGCTGGCGGCATGTGGTGGCGGCACCAATGACAAGTCGATCGCCACTTGCGAACAAGCGCTGAAAGACAAGGCCCAAGGCAAGAAGTACACGATCAACGAAGCAGAGCTGAAAGCGAGTGCCAAGAGCAACGCCGAAGGCGAAGTCACGATCACTGGCGAAGTGATCTTTTTCCCTGGCCTTCCGCGCGAAGCCAAACAGCACTTTGCGTGCACCACGCGGGTCGTCGAAGGTAAATCCGAGCTTGATGTGATTAGCTTTTCGCTGTACTGGTGATGGCTCGGGACTCGGGACTCGGGACTCGGGACTCGGGACTCGGGACTCAAATCTAAGCGCTTCCAGCAAACTCCGCGCCCGACCAAGGCAGCGGAGAACGCTCCGCTTGCCTAGTGTCGGGTGATGACTCGCGCAGCGAGTCCCGCTTCTCAAATCGCTCAATCATCGAAGCGCAAATGTTTGACGGACTTGCCGTTGCGGCGAATCAGCTTCAGCGCTTCGATGCCAATCGTGATATGCGCTTCGACAAAGTTGTCGGTGACTTTGCGATCACTGGCTTCGGTCTTGATCCCTTCCGGCACCATCGGTTGATCTGATACCAAGAGCAGCGCGCCGGACGGAATGCTGTTGGCAAAGCCAGCGGAAAATATGGTGGCGGTCTCCATGTCGATTGCCATGCAGCGGGTGCGCCGCAGATACTCCTTGAAATCTTCGTCGTGCTCCCACACGCGGCGGTTGGTGGTGTAGACGGTGCCGGTCCAGTAGTCGTGTTCGAGGTCACGAATCATCGTCGACACCGCGCGCTGCAGCGAGAACGCCGGTAATGCCGGCACCTCCGGCATCAAGTAGTCATTGGAGGTGCCCTCGCCGCGCACCGCGGCAATCGGCAACACCAGATCACCCAGCTGATTCTTGCGCTTCAAGCCGCCGCATTTGCCGAGAAACAGCACCGCCTCGGGCGGCAGTGCGGAAAGCAGATCCATCATGGTGGCGGCGTTGGCGCTGCCCATGCCGAAGTTGATCATGCTGATGCCATCGATCGTGGCGCTGGGCATCGGCCGGTCGCGACCCACGATCGGCGCGCCGGTGAGGCGGGCAAACGTGTCCAGATAGCCGCCAAAGTTGGTCAGCAAGATGTGCTTGCCGAAGTCTTCCAAGGCCACGCCGGTGTAACGGGGCAACCAGTTGCTGACGATTTCTTGTTTACTCTTCATTGACGCGCGCTCGCTCCTCGTGACGGGCTAAGTGTAAGGGTGCTCAGGCTCGCGGTCCGCGCAATTGAAACGCCTCGATGCGAATGCCGGAAATGGCGAGGTCCAACGGATCCAGCGCAAACGCAAAATCTTCTGGCAAATGCTCGGCCGCACTGCGGGTGAGCAACACCTCGCCGGGCTTGGCGATGTCCTCGCCCAGCTTGCAAGCGCGGATCACGGCGTCGCCGAAAAAGTCCTCTCCGTTGACCAGCAGGATTGGGCCAAAATCGATGCCGCAGCCAATCCGAATATCCAACTCATCGGGCGTGTGCACGTTGGCCGCCGCCAGCTCCGCATTGAGCGCTTGCGCCGCCTGCAATGCCGACTGCACGTCGGCGAACACCGCAAATCCGTTGTCGGCTTCGAACTTGATGATCGCCCCGTGGTGCGCTTGCACGATAGGCGCGGCGGTCAATTGCATGCGCCGCACCATCGACAGGTAATGGACGATGCCGTAGCGGCTGCTCAAGGACGAGAAGCCGGACATATCGAATACCAGCACAGCTTGTTCGCTGCCGTAGTCGGCCCAAAGCTGTGCCTCGATGGCTTGCCGCCGTGCAGGCTCGGGCTCCTGCGAGTACTTCAACAGCAAGCTTTGGAAGATCTCGTGGGCATCCGATTGCATTGCAAGCCTCCATCATGTTCGACCAACCACCACCGGATATCAGCCTGCGCCTGAAATCACCCTGTACCTGTGGGAGCGGCGGAAGCCGCGAACGCGTTGTCATTGGGCAAAGTAATCGCGGCTCCACCGTTGGGCTGCTTCGCAGCCACTCCTTCGCGACGCTCGGTCCCGCAAAAACTGTTCCGCTCTCGCGAATCCCAGAGGCAGACACCGCCGATTGTCCGCCGTCACCCACAAATCCTGCAACGCATCAGCGCTTGAATCGCTCGCTATGACGAAGAGCCTTTAACCTTGCGCCGACAAATCGCCTAGTCTTCGACCTCCGCAATTGCGAGCCACGTCATGTTGAAGCGCCCTCTGACCCTTGCCCTATCCCTGTACTTGTTGGCGCCGAACGCTTGGGCGGCCAAAGAGGAGGCTGACAAGCCGCCGGAGTGGAAGGTCGAATCCAGTTTGCCTGCCGAGAAATCGGTGCGCTTTTCCACCAGCGAAGGCACTTGGATGAATCTGGATGTCTCGCCCGATGGCAAGACCATCGTGTTCGACATGCTGGGTGACCTTTATCTGCTGCCGATCACCGGCGGCGAGGCGCGCAGCCTGACCAGCGGTCGCGCCTTCGACGTGCAGCCACGCTTCTCGCCCGACGGCAAACAGGTGGCGTTTACCTCAGATCGCGGCGGCGGCAACAACATCTGGCGGATCGGTGTCGATGGCAACGATGCGACGCAAGTGAGCAAGGAAGATTTCCGCCTGCTCAACAATCCGGCGTGGACACCCGACGGCCAATATCTGATCGCGCGTAAGCACTTCAGCAGCGAGCGCTCGCTGGGCGCGGGCGAGCAGTGGCTGTATCACGTCAGCGGTGGTGAAGGTCTGCAACTGACCAAGAAGAAGAACGATCAGCAGGATCAAGGCGAGCCTGCCGTCTCGCCGGATGGTCGCTATCTGTACTTCTCGGAAGACATGAGTGGCGGGTCAACTTTCCAATACAACAAGAACCCGCATGCGCTGATCTATGCCATTCGCCGACTCGACCGCGAAACCGGCGAAGTGGTTGATGTGGTCAGCAGCAATGGCGGCGCAGTGCGGCCGCAACCCTCGTCGGATGGAAAGTCCTTGGCCTTCGTCAAACGGGTCCGCGAAAAGTCCGTGCTGCATGTGCTGGACCTTGGGTCCGGTGTCGCGCGGCCGCTGTGGGATGGGCTGAGTCACGACCAGCAAGAAGCATGGGCGATCTTTGGTTCCTACCCCAATTTTCAGTGGCTGCCGGATGCATCTGCGCTGGTGATCTGGGCCAAAGGTGGCTTGTGGCGAATTGACGCACGCTCCGGCGCGGCCAAACCGATTCCGTTCGAAGTCGACGTTGATCGCGCAGTAGCTAAACCGTTGCGCTTCGAGCAGACCTTGCCCAGCGACCAGTTCACCGCGCAAATGTTGCGTGACATCGCCACCGCGCCGGATGGCAAGCAGGTGGTGTTCCATGCGGTGGGCCAGTTGTGGATCCGCGCCCTGCCCAATGGCAAGCCGCAGCGGATGACCGCCGATGCAGCCAATTTCGAGTACCAACCCAGCTTCAGCGCCGACGGCGGAAAACTGCTCTACACGCGGTGGAATGACGCGGACTTGGTGCGCGTGGTCGAGCGCGATCTGGCCAGCGGCAGCGAGCGTGTCATTGACCTGCCCAAGGGCTACTACTACGGCCCGACGTACTCACCGGATGGCAGTCAGATCGTATTGACCCGTGGCGGTGGCAGCGGCTTGACCGGTGGCGCGTGGTCGGCAGATGCGGGCGTGTATGTGCTGCCCACCGCCGGCGGCAAGCCAAGGCGAATCGCCACCGGCGGCGGTGCACCGCAATTCAACGCCGATGGCACGCGCATTTTCTATTTCACCGGCGATGGCTTGGCCAAGAAGCTGATGAGCATCGGCTTGGCCGGTGAGGAGCCGCGCGAAGTCTTCAATCTGAAATACCCCAACCTGGTCAGCATCAGTCCGGATGGGCGCTGGGTGGCCTTTACAGAACTATTCAACGCCTATGTCGCGCCGCTGCCGCAAACCGGTGCCAGCATTGAATTGAGCAAGGACACCAAGGCGATTCCGGTCGCTCAGGTGAGCCGCGACGCGGGCTCCTACCTGCATTGGTCGGCGGATTCAAAGCAACTGCATTGGGCGGTCGGCGACCGCTATTTCACTCGCGACCTGGAAGAGACGTTTGCGTTCGTCGCCGGTGCGCCCAAGACCCTGCCCAAGCTTGAAGACGCCAAGGGCATTGCGTTGGGCTTGACCCAGCCGGTGTACAAGCCAGACGCCACGGTCGCCTTCACTGGCGCTCGCATCATCACCATGCGGGACAGCGAAAACACCGAAGAGGTGATCGAGGATGGCGTCATCTTGATCAAGGGCGACAGCATTGTCGCGGTGGGCGCCAGTGGTGAAGTACGCGTACCCGATGGCAGCACCGTGATCGATGCACGCGGCAAGACCATCATCCCCGGCCTTGTCGATGCGCACGCGCACGTCGCCCACTTCGGCGGTGGCGTCATTCCGCAGGCCAACTGGGCCTACTACGCCAATCTCGCCTTCGGCATCACTACGGCGCACGATCCGTCCGCCACCAACGAGTTCGTGTTTTCGCAGGCAGAACTAGTACGCGCCGGCCGCATGGTCGGACCACGCGTGTTCTCCACCGGCACCATCCTGTACGGCGCCGAGGGTGACTTCAAAGCGGTGATCAATTCACTGGACGACGCGCGCTCGCACCTGCGCCGGATGAAGGCGCTGGGCGCGTTCTCGGTCAAGAGCTACAACCAGCCGCGACGCGACCAACGGCAACAGATCAATCAAGCCGCACGCGAATTGGAAATGCTGGTTGTCGAGGAGGGTGGTTCAACCTTCTTCCACAACATGACCATGGTGATCGATGGTGCCACGGGTGTTGAACACAACCTGCCTATCGCCCCGCTGTATCGCGACGTGATCCAGTTGATGGCCGGCACCGACGTACGCAATACGCCGACCTTGGTGGTGAGCTATGGCGGCCTCTCCGGCGAGCGCTGGTTCTACGCCCGCGACCGCGTCTGGGAAGACGCCAAACTCAATCGCTTTTTTCCACGAGAAACACTTGAAGGCAATGCCATTCGCCGCGAGACCGCGCCCGACTGGGACTACTACCACATCGAAGTCGCCAAAGCGGTCAAGCAACTCCGCGATGCCGGCGTCGGCATCCAGGTAGGCGGTCACGGACAGATGCAAGGCCTAGCCCCGCATTGGGAAATCTGGATGCTACAACAAGGCGGCTTCAGCCCCTTCGAAGCCCTACGCGCCGCCACCTTCGATGGCGCGGATTACCTAGGCCTGGGCAAACAGCTGGGCTCGCTGGAAGCCGGCAAGCGCGCCGACCTGGTGGTGCTGAACAACAACCCCCTGGAAGACATCCGCGCCAGCGCCGACACTCACATGGTGATGGTCAACGGCCGCTTGTTCGACACTGCCACGATGGCCGAAATCGGCGGCCAATCCGCGCCGGCACCCGTGTTCCATTGGCAGCGCCAACCGGCCGGGCACGCGTTCGAGATCGAGTATGGGCCGACGGCGGTTTGTCATTGTCCGAAGTCGGGGCATGGGCATTAGGGGGCGCGGGGCGCCTGTTCGCCTTTGCTCACGCGGGCTCGCTTAAGTTTGCTTTACTCAGGCAGGCGCAGCTGAGACTGGCTTGGACTCGGTTGTCGCTACCGCAGCCGTTGATGCATTGGAGTGGCGACTGATCCCACTTTCGTCATTCCGGCGAAGGCCGGAATCCAGCTCTCGCTTCACTGGCGGAGAGTTGGTTCGCCGTAAGGTTTCGTCCGCCTCTGCGGCGGCCGAGTCACTTTCTCTTGTCTCGCCAAGAGAAAGTAGCCAAAGAGAAGGCGACCCGAGCATCGCGCGGCTACGCCGTACCCTGCGCTGCTCGCCAGTCTCGGGCCGGCGCGGACTCGCCCCTCCATGTGTTCGAACATTCGCGCCTTTCCCCCGAGCCCGCCTCCGCTGCTCGGCGCGATGACGGGACCCAGGGTCAAAAGCAACGGCAACGGCAACGGCAACGGCAAGATCAAATACACCAGAAGTGCAACGGCATCAGCAGCCAACTTTCACGCTGCGCGCTTCTGCTCTTGCTCTAGATCTTGGGGGTCCCCTTTGTGGCGGCGGCGGTTGGGAGATCAGGCCCATCAGGGGTGCGCGCATGGATGCGCGTGCGTTTTTGCCAGCACACGGATGTGCTGTCGGGGCTTCGCCCACGCCTTCGCTTCGCTCGGTCAAAAACCCCTCTCAATCGACGCGAACTCGCGGCTTCATCGCGAGCGCCACATCGGGGTCGCCTTTCTTTTGGTTACTTTTCTTTGGCGATTCAAAGAAAAGTGACTCGGCTGCCGCCTAGGCAGACGAAACCTTGCGACATGCCACACCGCAGCGAGTGAAGCGAAAAGCTGGATTCCGGCTTTCGCCGGAATGACGAACCGATGTCTGGATTCCGGCACACACCGGAACCCCCGAAAAACCAGAACCGCCTAATCCTCAAACCCATCAAAAAACAACGGCAATTGTCCAAATTGCACCGACACCAACTTGGTGTCAGCCCCACGATCATTGCCAGTGCCATTCGAACTCAGCATGAAATATCCGAACTTTTCATCAAACGTAAGGTTCTCGCTGGTGAAGGCGTAGTGGCTGCCGATTCGCAGTTCCTGCGGGCCGAAGCCTTGTCCATCGACGCGATACAGGTACATCGCCAACGGGCCGGTGCTTGCGCCGATGTACCCTCGTTGCCAAGCCCACACGCCATTCCCAGCGCCGAGGGTGAACAGATTGATCACCCGGCCTTGGCGCGGTGAATCGGTGCATCCCAGCGGCGCGCCTGCCGCGGACAAGCGACAGACGCGAGTGGGAAACACATCGCTCGTTGCGCCCACCGGGTGCATGGAGACATACACGTCGCCGTTGGCAGCCTCGGTGATTGCCGTGCTTTCGTCATCCAGCGCGAACCCACGCAGCTGACCAATGATGATGCGCTGCCAAAGACGTACACCGGCAGCATCGAACTTCGCTACGACCAGACT
>JANNWF010000148.1:0-7706 GCA_031408455.1 Pseudoxanthomonas sp.
CTATCAAGTCAAGGCCGCGTGACTGCGGCCATGTCTGTCGCCTTGCGCGGTGGTGGGCTCTGGATAATAGCTCCAGATTAGGGGATGGGTTCAAGTCGATAGGCGGCTGTTCCGACCACGCCTGCCGTGATGGTCCAAGTCAGTGTGGCGGCCTGCGCATTGGCAACGGCGAAGTGAAAGTCATCACTGCGGTAGCTGATGACATTGGCGAGTTCGCTGCGGGTCGCATGCAGGCGTAGTTGCCGCAGACGTTCTGGCAAAGCGCTTTCCCCGCGCATTTTCAGCCACGCTTCCTTGGCTACCCAGCGTTGCAGCAGTTCGTCGTTGCCGATATCGCCAGCCACTTCGTGTGGGCTAAGCAGCAAGCTTTGGATGGCGGGGTCAAGTGCTCGCGGGCGTTGCTCTAGGTCGATGCCCACCGGCTGCTGGGCGACGGCCGCTGCTACCCATTGGTCCGAGTGGCTGATCGACACATGCAAGTGGTCGTAGCCAGACACACGCGGCGCTTGGCTTTTGATATCCAGCAACCTCCAGTTTTCTGCGCTGGTCGCGCCCGGTGCTGAGCCGGCAAAGGCTTCGGCGAGCAGCTCACGAACCAACCAATGGCCAGCGAGATAGTGATCGTGGCGCGCGGCGACATGCAGGCGTTGCAGGCGGGTTTGCTCGCTGTCGGAGAGCCAGGTCGATTGTGAGGAGGGGAGGCGTCGTGTGACCTCGTCGTTACGGGCAATGGCGAGATAGACATCGGGGCGGGGCGGAGTAAGGTTGCTCACGTCGTCAGCTGGAAACGAGAAAGAGGCAGGCGGGTCGGAGATGTGATCCAACGTCGTGAATTAAGAAAAGCCAGCCCCTCTCCCCGGCCCTCTCCCCGCTGGCGGGGCCAGCGACTGAGGTGCCCGAAGGGCGGATGAGGGGCGCTGTTCGCTCGTCGCTCATCGCTCCAAAGCCGCAATTTGCTCGGTCGCTTGTCATGTGCTGTGCGCGCTGACAATCCGCATCCCCACTCCAACCATCTCGTAAATCCTCTGGCCATCTGCCCACAGGCTGGCGTCGGCCAGCGCATAGACGCCGCGCTCATCCACGCCGGTCTCGGTGATTTCCAGGGTGGTATGCACGATGCGGTGTTTGGGCAAAACCTGCCCGCGATATTTCCAACGATGGCTGCGCGCGAGCGCGATGGGTTCGAAACGCGGCTGATTGATGCCGTGATCCATCCCCACCTGCAGCATGTGAAATTGCAGGGCCTGCAACATTGCCTCAAGCCCGAGCGAGCCTGGTTGCACCGGGTCTTGAAAGAAATGCGCCTTGAAAAACCAGGCGCTGTGGTCGATGTCCTTGACCGCGCGCAGCTGCCCAAGACCGGCCCTGCCGGCGCTCGGCCAATAGCCGTCGACGCGATCCAGCATTAGCAACATGCCGTTAGCCAAGCGCGGTCGCTGGGTATTCTTGATGTCGTCCACAGCTGTCGATTTTGATTCCGCCAGCCGAAGGCTTGCCGAATGCTCTTTCAGTCCCCAGCCCCCAGTCCCTAGCCCCGCTCCTCTGAAGTTAATCAATAGATTGCTGGTTCGTTGCAGCACATCGAGTGTGTCGGCATCGCTGCGCAGGCCCGCCTGATTAGCCAATGCAGCCGGCGGAAAGAAGCCGAATACGGTCTTCAGTCGATACACCTCGTGGTCGCCGAGTCGGCAGCTGACGGCGAAGTTCTCGATGATCATGCCGCCGGTGGCCGAGACATCGGTCAACGTGACTTCGGTGCTAAGCGTGCCGCTGTCGGGGAACAGTTCGGCCAGCAACTCGCCTTCGCCATCGAGATTGCGAAAGCCCAGTTCATCGACTTGTGTGAGTGCGGAGCCGACATAACTTGACAGCCAGCCACATGGCTGCAAGGCCGCTTCCAACAGCACCGCAAATGGCATGCTGCGGCAGCCATTGGCGTCGAAATACCACGCGTCCACAGGGATGTCGTATTCGGCGACTACACGCGCACCTGCTCGCATCACGCCCGGCGCGCCTTGCACGTCGCGAATGCGGCTGATGAACAGGTAGGGCGGACTCGGTAGTCGCGCTACGCGCTGCGGGCCATCGAAACGCTGGTACATCGGGCCAAAGGCGTCGGACGGCCGACCGTAAGCGCAGGCGAGCAGGCTCTTCTGGTCGAACGTGAAGCCATTGACCACCGCTGATGGCAGCGAATCGCGCTCGGCTCCGGCGATCAGCGCTGGCAGCGCGGCAATCGGCCAATCCGGCACCAATTGCACGGCCACGCGACGCGCATGAAACGCCTTCAGGCCGTCGACAGTACACAACAAATCGGCATACACGCATGGCAGCGGACCATCATGCAGCTCCTCGATAAACAGCTCGGTCACCAGCAGTCTTGAGTTTGGCGTGACCTGGCCGCGGCACTGCAATTGATAGGGCAACTCGGGCACCGGCTGGAAGCGCCAGCCATCGCGCTCGATGCCGTGGCCGTGGGCGATCAGATACACCGCCATCGCCTGCAGACAAGCCTCGAACATCAACGTGCCAGGCATGCACGGATCGTTCTTGAAATGGCCGGCGAAAAACCATTGCGTGGGATCGATATCCAGTTCTGCGCGCAGATAGCCACGGCCCCAAGGACCGCCATCCGCGCGTATTTCAGTCACTCGATCCAACAGCAGCATCGGACCGGATTGCAGCGCAGGCGTGCGGGTATGCGTCTGGGTGAACTCGAAGCCGCGACCCAGTGCGCCATATGCATCACCGCCGGCCAATGCCCGCAAGGAATCACGACTGAGCGCGGCGGGCGGGTGCGCGATGTGCGGTGGATCGAGACGTGGATTGGCGACGATGGTTTGCGTTTCAGGCGTCCACAGGCAGCCCGCCGATTCGGCCAACTCAGCGTCGCTGAAGAATCCCGCCTGACCCTTGCGCACCGACAACTGTGCGCGCTCGCCGTTGTGGCCGTTGTAGTGGAAGAACATCAGCCGCACATCGCCTTGAGCGGCGTGGCCGTCGAGGGTGATTTCGAAGTTCACGGTATCGCCGGCGCGCGGTAAATCACCGTGGTAAGTGAGCTCGCAACCCAGCAAGCGATACACACGCTCGCCTTGATTGAAGCGGTCGACGCCTAGCCAAGAAATCAACAGCAAGTCGGCTTGCCCGGCCTCAATCAGCACGCCTGCCGGCATGTAGCCGTGATGCAGATACCAGCTATCCCAGCGCACGTCGGTCTCGGTACAAATCACCCCGGTGCCCATGCTGTGTGGCTCGGCGTCAAGACTGACAACGCGGTCTGCCAGCAGCAGCGGCGGCATGGGCATGCGGACTTGGCGGTGATAGGCGTCCTGATGCGCGAAGGCTGGGCCAAACAAATCGGCGATGCGGCCGCTAGCGTGGGTTTCGAGGTGTTGGCGGGTAAACCGGGGTGGGGTGGTTTCGGCTGCCTTGGCTGCACTTGAGCGGGGCTCAAGAGTCTGTCCTGTGGAATCTGCCAAAACACCCCCGTGCCGTTCGGCGTGAGGTATCGAAGGCCTCGCGACGAACTCATCGGCGGCCCCTTGCTCGGCCGATTCGAGGCTGGCGGTTCGATACCTCACCGCGAACGGTTCTAGGGGGCGGATGCCACGCGTGGCGATGGCTGCGGGTGTCGAAGAACAATTCCAAACAGCCATTCGCCCCGCCGGTGCTGCCTTAAACAACTGCAGCAACGACGCCTTTCGCAGGCCCAGATAGCGCTGTTGCAGCGCGGCTTGTTGTTCGATGAAGACGCGTTGCGTGATCGCAAGGTGGGCGATTTGCGCTGTGTACGCGGCAACAAGGGGATGGGCCGGTGCCCGGTTAGCGTTTGCTACAACTTCCGCCTTGACGGGTGCAGCGCTAACTCCGCGCGCGGGCATGGAAAGGGCGACCATCGGCATGGCAACCCTCGGAGGATTCGCGCTGAAGCCCAATTCCCTCGCGTCCACGCTCGAAACGGATGGCAATTGTGGTGCCCGCGCCATCACTTGCACGCCGGCAACTGTAACCAGCGAATCGCGTTTCGCGTCGTGGGCAAGCACTGCGGCCAGACGAGTGGATTCTGGCGTTCGCCGGAATGACGACGTGTCGGCGGGGAGCTTTGACGCAATGCTATTGGGCCCAGACCGCGTTGCGGCATTGTCAGCTGGCATTGGCATTGGCATTGGCATTGGTTGTGGTTGTGGATCCCAACCTGCCTCGGCACTCGGCCACACAATCGCCGGCGGATGCGCCGCGAATCGCTGCCAACGTGGTGTGCGGAGCGGTGCGTGTGGAAGCGGCGCAGCAAATATTTCGTGATTGAGTTCGACTCCCGCCGCCATCAACGTGGCGACCGCGTTCAGCGTTGCATCGATGCCTTGACCCTTGCGGTCCAGACTCACGACCAGCGACTCGCGCGCCCCAAGGATGTTGCGAATCGCGCGCCCATACGCACCACCTGGGCCGTGCTCGATGAAGATGCGGACGCCATCGTTCCATGCTGCCAAGACGGCCGGACGCAAGTCGAGCCGGCGATCTGCTTGTTCCAGAATGGCACGCGCACAGGATTCCGTATCGGGCGAATAAGCGCGGCCGAGAGCGTTTGAATACAGGCGCCCCTTGGGCGGTGTGGTGTGGCGCCGATGCAGGTTAAGCCACGCCTCGGTGACTTCGGCCAACTCCGGTACGTGCACGGCCAAGGGATAGTCCAAGCGCAAGCAGCGGCGCTCACCGATCTGCGCGACCACGGCGGCGCATTCGTCCGCATCGCCCGCGATCAAACAATCCTCATCGGAGTTGATGATCGCGATGTGCACCCGTTTGAGGTCGCCAATCGCGGCTTCGACGTCGGCGATGGCAGCCAGCACGGTCCAACTGGCCCAGCACACTGGTCGCTTCCAAACCCGTTCGATGGCAGCGAATTCGCCGCCCAACTCGCGCGTCACCAGGCCCGAGACTTCCATCGCGTCCATCAGTGCATCGGTATCGGTCCAGGTGCCACTGGCGACCAGCGCATTGGTTTCGCCGGATGAATAGCCAAGCCACGCATCGGCTTTCAGTCCCAGCAGCCCTTGAGTCAATTGCAGATGGAGCTGCGACAGCGCTGATGCGCCCCAGAGTTGTTGCAGTGCTGAGGGTGCCTGCTGCTTGGGATCGAAAGCCCACGCCAGCGCCGCTGGCAAGCGTTGGCTGCGCTCGGCCAATCGATCACGCAGGCCGGGCAAATGCTGCATCAGGGATCGGCCCATGCCGTGATACGACGCGCCGGCGCCGGCGAATACAAAGGCCAATTCGCCGCTGATCGGCTGCTCGCAAAAGTGCACGCCGTTGCCGGACGGCGTGCCACGCTCAAGATGCGCCAACGCGCGGGTGCGGGTGTCGTTGAACTGGGTGTCGCTGGTGACCAGCACGAGGCGGGCGGTGCCTTGGAGGCCTTCGATACCGGCTTGCAGGGCGGCGATGACGGCGGGCTTGTTTGGGCCGGAGAAGGAGCGCAGACGGGATGATGGGCGTATCGCTATTGCTTGCCGAGGTGGGGTACTGATTGTGGCCTCGGTGTGCGATTGCAGTCGGCAATCAAGAAAGCCCCTCTCCCCTCGGGAGAGGGGTTGGGGTGAGGGTACGAGGTAGCCACGAACCTCGTGCGCACTCGTACCCTCTCCCCCGGCCCGCACCCCGGCCCCAGCAAACAGCGCTGGGGCGTTCACCGGTGCGCGGACCAATGGTCCGCGAGCGCACCCGCTCACCCCAAAGGGAGAGGGGAGAAGTGCGAGGCGCGCGTCGTTGCACATGCGCACCACAAATGGCTGAGCCTCATCATCCAATCGCGGCGTGCCATCGATAAAGCAACGACTCCGTAAACACAGCGCCGCCGCCACCACATGCATCAATCCATGGGCGGCAAACGCGCTACCGAAGCGTCCACCGAGATCGATGCTGCCCTCGCCATCACCAATCACCTTGGCGTCCGTCGACTCAACGTCATCCGCGCTCGCCGAAGCCGATTCGAACCAGGCACACACCTGATCGCCGTCAGCCAGCGCATCGTCCAAACGCTTCAGCAGCAAACTGAAAGCCGCGTCCGCAGACGGCGTCGTGCTGACGCTGCGCTGCACCGCTTCGCAGCTGAAATCGACCGCACCCACCAAGGCCGCGTCGATTTCGCCACGCGCCAGCGCGGATGCCGCGATGCGCATGGCCTGAAGTCCTGAGTTGCGGCCGGATTGAACCGTGAAAGAAGGGCCGCGTAAGTCGAGCAGGGAGCTCAGCCGATTGGCCGGAATATTCGGCATGCAGCCCAATACGGCGGCCGACGTCAGCGCGGGCACGATGGCATCGCGCGCTGCTGCGGTCGCGCTCACGGGCAAGCGCCAGCGCGCGCCGTAGCGGGCTACTTCGGGATCCGGCTCCATACCGATGAAGACGCCACAACGTTCGCCATTAACGGCAGCGACCTGATTCATGGCTTCACGACTTGTCTGCAAAATCGCCAGTTGCTGCGGCAGCGTTTGCTGCATGTCTAGCGGCGGAAAACGCAGGCCATCGACCTCGATAGCAAGCGCATGCATGCGGCCTTCGCCTTGCGTGTTGAGCAGGCCTCCGCCGTCGAGCAGCGTCTCGCAAAAGGCTTCGCAGTTGTTGGCGCTGCCCAGCATGGCGCCGATGCCAACAATGGCGATGCGGTTGGTTGGCGGTGATGAGTTGCAGTCAGCAAGCGCCGGATCGTCTTCCGACACGATCAAATGGGCGTTGTTGCCACCGAAGCCAAACGCCGAAATCGCGGCGATGCGCGGGGTTTGGCTAGGCCAGTCTTCGAGGGCGTGCAATAGCCGAAACGGTCCGCCAGCAAGCGCCGGATTCGGCACGCTCGCATGCAGGGTTGGCGGCCGTTGTCTTGCCTCCATCGCCGCCAATACTTTGATCAATCCGGCCACGCCAGCCACCGTGATCAGATGACCAAGATTGGACTTCAGCGAGCCAATCGGCAGTGCCTGATTATCAGCAAACACGGCCGCGCTGCTGGCAAGCTCGGTGGCATCACCCACCGGTGTGCCGGTGGCATGACATTCGAGCAGGCTGACCTGTTTCGGACTCACGTCCGCCGCCGAATAAGCCGCCCACATCGCACGTTGTTGGCCCGCCGCAGAAGGTGCCAACAGCCCCTTGCCACGACCATCGTTGGACAGGCCGATGCCGCGAATCACGCCATAAATTGTGTCGCCATCGCGGCGGGCGTCGGCGAGTCGCTTCAAGGCGACGAATGCAGCGCCCTCGGCCGGAACCAAGCCATCAGCGTCCGCATGAAAAGGCCGCGTTTGGCCACTTCGGCTCAGCGCATTCAAGGCGCTGAAGCCGACGTGCAAGAACAGATCGTCAGCGCCCTGCACCGCACCAGCCAACAGCAGATCTGCCGTGCCAGCGTGCAGTTGGTCGCAAGCGAGCTTGATCGCGTACAACGCGCTGGCGCAGGCGGCGTCGATGCAAAAACTGCCGGCATTCAGACCCAGCGCGCGCTGCAACAGAGAACGCGAATCAAATCGCCAGGCTGCCCGCTGTCAACGGTGCCATGCATCTTTGCCCAGTCGTCGATGAACCAGAATTCGCGGTCTGAGATGACACTTGCTGTTTTCGGGCCTTTACTCCCATGCGGTGTTTCACAATAACGGAGCATTTTCATTAGCCAGGACGGGAATCGAACCCGTACGCCCCTTTAGGGGCCC
>JANNWF010000149.1:0-3278 GCA_031408455.1 Pseudoxanthomonas sp.
GGCAGGGTGAAGGCCGCATCCGGTGCGGCTTGAATGCGCGCGATGCACGCCTTCAGTCGCGCTTGCAGCTGCGTCAAGTCACTGGCGACGATAGCCAGTCGACACGCTGCTGCTGAACCGGCGAACTGGGTCTGACTGTGGCGTGCGGTGTGGCTCAAGGCGGTCGTACTGACCAGTACCGCTCGCGCCTGCGCCAGCAAAGCGGGAGCGTCGGCCGCCGATAGAAGAATCAGTTCATGCGAGTGCGTCGGCAGACGCTCGGCACACGCACCGGCACCTGTGTATTCCTCCAGCGTCACATGGAAATTGGAGCCACCAAAACCAAATGCGCTCACTGCCGCGCGACGCGGATGCGCTTGGCTTCGAATCCACGGCCGCGCCCGCGTATTCAGATAAAACGGGCTTTGCTCAATCGCCAACTTGGGATTGGGCGCGTCGATCTTGATCGTCGGCGGCAACACTTTGTGATGCAGCGCCATCACCGCTTTGAACAGGCCCGCCGCGCCGGCCGCCGCCTTGGTGTGGCCGATCTGACTCTTCACCGAGCCCAAGGCGCACCATTGCCGACGCTCGCCATCGGCTTCCGCAAAGACTTGCCGCAAGCCTTCAAATTCCGCCACGTCGCCGGCCTTGGTGCCGGTGCCATGAGCTTCCGCCAGCTCAATCGTTTCCGCGCCGTATCCAGCAATCGCGTAGGCGCGTCGCAGCGCCTGGGCCTGGCCTTCCGACACCGGCGCGTAGACGCTCTTGCTGCGGCCGTCTGATGAGCTGCCGAGGCCACGAATCACCGCGTAAATGCGATCGCCATCGCGCTCGGCATCACTCAAGCGCTTCAACGCGACCATGCCCAAACCTTCGCCCAGCATGGTGCCGTCGGCGTTGTCGCTGAAAGGCCGGCAATCGCCTGTGGGCGACAGCGCCGGTGTCTTCGAGAAACACATGTACATGAAGATGTCGTTGAGCGTGTCGACGCCGCCGCTGATGACCAGATCGCTGTTGCCCAGCTGCAATTCGCTGATCGCCATCGACAGCGCGCTCAAGGCCGAAGCGCAGGCAGCGTCAGTCACACAGTTGGTGCCGCCCAGATTGAGTCGATTGGCGATGCGCCCGGCGACGACATTGCCCAGCAAGCCCGGAAAACTGGATTCCTGCCAAGGCACGTAGTGCTCGGCGATTCGCGTGCATGCGGCTTGGACTTCGTCCTCGGGCAAACCACTCTCGCGCAGCGCCTTCACCCACACCGGCTTCTGCAAGCGCGAGACCATCGAGAACAACAATTCCTGCGCGCTGGTGACGCCGAGGATCACCGAAATGCGCGAGCGATCCATGCTTTCGAATTGGGCGCCAGCAGCGTCTTGCAGCACGCTTTGCGCAAGGATGAGAGCCAGCAGCTGCGCCGTATCGGTAGCCGGCAGCGTGGATGGCGGGACGCCGAAGCCAAGCGAGTCAAAGCCGATCGGATCAAGAAAGCCACCGCGTCGCGCATAGGTCTTGTCGGGCGCAGTCGGATCCGCGTCGAAGTAGTCGTCGATCAGCCAGTGACTGGGCGGCACGTCGGTAATCAGATCGCGGCCGTTGAGAATGTCACGCCAAAAGCCGTTGGCATCGGTCGAGCCCGGAAACAGGGCGCTGACGCCGACGATGGCGATGGGCTGTTGGTTGGCGGCTGTCATTTGGTTTGGGAGTACATAGGAAGAGGCCATCGGCAAGCATCGGTGGGTGAGCCCTTTTCCCCTCGGGAGAAGGTGGCGCGAAGCGCCGGATGAGGGGTCGAGGCGGTCGTGGAGCCCAAATGGATACCGAACCCTCTCCCCAACCCCTCTCCCGAGGGGAGCGGGGCTCAACAGCTGAGACTCGGCGCCAATCAGGCTATGTGTTCGGCTAGGCGGCTGGCATTCGTCCTAAACCAACTGTCGCGGACGGAAATCAAAGGCCGTGCTTGGCACCGGCAACCCGGCACTGCGCAGTTGTTGCGCGCGGCTGACCACAGCCGCTCCCTCCAGCAAATTCAGTGCGATCTGGATCACACCGCGATTGTCAGCACGCTCAAGAAAACTGCCGCGCACCCAGCGGTTGAAAGCGCCCATCGCGGGACCGCACCAGATCTGAAAATCGGCCGCACGCGCGTCCACGCCATCAATGGCCCAGCGGCTGGATAGACCCAGATAGCTGCGGAATACCAACGCCATCCGATGCTTGGGATCGGCCTCGGCGCGCTGTACCTGCGCGGGATCGCGGCCTTGCCAAAACGCGCGCGTCGACTGCCATGCGTCGCCGAAAGTGCGCTGCAGAATGTCGCGCTCGACCTTGTCGCGCTCAGTCGCCGGAATGCTTTCGAGCGAAGAATGAGCGCGATACAGCTCATACAACTTGCGCGCGCGCACCGCGAACATCGAGCCGCGTCGCAACACCTGCACATCCACCCCCAGCTCAAACATGTCGGCGGCCGGAGCCATGATCACGTCGGCCATTTCTGCTTGCGCCAACATCTGTCGCGCACGTGTCCCCAGTCCGCTCTCGATGCATGCCTGATTGACCGAGCCGGTCTGCACATACGCTGCGCCCAGCGCGAACGCAGCAGCGGCGGCGCCGGGTGTGCCCAGACCGCCGGCCGCGCCTATCCGGATTGGCTCGGCATAGCCGTGCTGGGCGACGATTTGATCGCGCAGCAAGGCAATCGTTGGCAGCAGCGCGGTCAGTGGGCGGTTATCGGTGTGGCCGCCGGAATCGGCTTCGACGGTGATGTCGCAAGCGAGCGGCAGCGTTGCCGCGAGTTCGACTTCCTGCGCACTCAATTGGCCGCGCGCGAGGAGTGCCGACAGCAGTGCCTTGGGCATGGGCTCCAGAAAGCGTCGCGCGACTTCCTCGCGGGAGACCTTGGCCAACACGCGATGACGGCGAACGATGGCACCGGAAGGGTCGAGCCTGAGGCCAGTGGCGGCGTAGCGGACGATAGCTGGCGTTAGTGCCATGTAGGCCGAGGCCTCGATGCAGTGCACGCCACGGGAGATCAGAAGTTCGGCGACGGCTTCCTCATGCGCCGGCTCGGCCGGACTGTGGATGAGGTTGACGCCCCACGGAAGGCCAGTGGGATCAAGTTCCTGCTGCAACTCAGTGATCGCCGCTTCGACGCGGCCCAATGACAAGCCGGCGGCACCAAAGAATCCCAAACACCCTGCCTTCGCAAGCTCAGCCACCATATGAGTGGTGGCGATGCCGTTGGCCATCGCGCCAGCGACGTAAGGAAAGCGCAGGCCATGCGCTTCAGTGAAGCCACG
>JANNWF010000150.1:0-7310 GCA_031408455.1 Pseudoxanthomonas sp.
GCGTGCTGATGTCCGGGCTCAATACCGAACGCTTGGTACTGACCGGAGGGCCGCTAGGACTGATGCAGGCCGCGCTCGACATCGCGCTCCCTTACTCGCGGGATCGCCGCCAATTCGATGTGCCCATCGGCACGTTTGGCATCATGCAAGCCAAGTTGGCCGACATGTATACCGCGCTGCAATCCTCGCGCGCTTATGCCTACATGGTGGCAATGGACTACGACCGCGGCCACAAATCCCGCATCGACACGGCTAGCTGCTTGTTGCACGCCTCCGAATCGGCGGTGCAAGTCGCGCTTGAGGCCATCCAAACACTAGGCGGCAACGGCTACATCAACGAATACGCCACCGGGCGTCTGCTACGCGATGCCAAGCTGTACGCCATCGGTGCGGGCACCAATGAGATCCGCCGCATGTTGATTGGACGCGAGCTGTTCGAAGATCGCAGCTAGGTCAGATGGTTAGGCAGCGCAAACAGAACCCACCGCATGCAACGCTACGAAATCTCCGCCGATAGAGGGCGCCTCGACGTCAGGGCGATTCACGCGTTCCTGAGGCAATCGTACTGGTCACCGGGCATACCACTTGCGACTATTGAATGCGCTGTAGAGAACTCGGTCTGCGTGGGCACATATGCGGGCGTTCAGCAAGTCGGGTTTGCACGCATGGTCACGGACAAAGCGACGTTTGCCTACTTGGCTGATGTCTACGTATTGGAAGAACATCGAGGGAACGGGCTGTCCCGGCGCATGATGGAGGTACTCACGCAGCTTCCGGACCTTCAGGGAATCAGGCGAATGATGCTTGTTACTCGTGACGCACACGGTCTATACGAGAAGTTCGGGTTCGCGCCTTTGGCAACTCCAAGCCGATTCATGGAACGACATAATCCAAATGCGTACGCCCCGCCGCTGAGCGCTGCCTGACCCCTCGCTCTATCGGCCGACGCGGGCCGGTTAGCTCGAACGACATAGTGGCTGCATGAATCGCAGTCCTAAGTCAGTGGTAGCGGGCCTTGTGACCGAACGAATGCAAACAACCACCGCCGCGTAGACCAACTGGCGCATGAACAGCATCCAAGCTGTGTAAACTCAGGCCATATCGTCGCAGGGTTAGCCAGATGCTATTTGCCTCGGAATCGCCTGTAAAACTGGAAGGCTGGAAGGTGCTGATCGTCGATGACGAGCCGGAGATCCATGAGGTCACCCGGCTGGTTTTGGGCGCGTTTCGGTTTGAGAAGCGACCGCTGACGTTCTTGTCCGCGTACTCGGCCGACCAAGCCAAGGCGCAGTTGTTGGCCCACGGCGATATCGCCGTGATGCTGCTGGACGTGGTCATGGAGCACGAACGCGCGGGACTGGAGCTGGTGCGCGAGGTGCGACAGGTCTTGAACAATCGCAACCTGCGCATCGTCTTGCGCACCGGTCAGCCGGGTCAGGCGCCGGAACAAGAAGTCATCTCCAACTACGACATCAACGACTACAAAGAGAAGACCGAACTCACCGCGCAAAAGCTGTCGACGACCATGTACGCCGCGCTGCGCGGCTGGCGCGACTTGCAGATCATCGAAGCCAATAAACGGGGCCTAGAGCGCGTGGTGCAAGCCTCGGCCAATGTATTCACGCAGCAAAAGCCGCACGAATTTGCGTGCGCGGTGCTGTCGCAATTGACCGCCCTGCTCGATATGCGCGGTGGCGCTTTGTACTGCAAGATCAACCAGCTACATGACAGCGCCCCGGATCACTTCGTGGTCGCCGCCGCCACCGGCCCTTACGAGCGTTACATCGATCATTACGCGGACCAAGATCTGCCGACACCGGTCGCCGAATCGCTGCAGCTCGCATTTGACGCCAAACAGCACGTGTTTCGCGCCGATCACTATGTGCTGCACTTCATCGACAGCCATCACTCGGAGAGCCTGCTCTACGTCGGCGAGGCTTGGGATCTGTCTGAGCTTGATTTCCGTTTGGTTGAGGTGTTCTGCACCAATGTCTCGATCGCCTTCGAAAATTTGCACCTCAACCAAGAGTTGGCCGATGCGCAGATGGAGACGATCTGCTTGTTGGCAGGCGCAGCCGAGTCGCGATCACAGGAGACCGCCAGTCACGTCAAGCGTGTGGGCGAGGTAGCCGAGTTGCTGGCGCGCCTGTCGGGCTTGAACCGGTCCGAATCAGAAAACTATCGTTTTGCAGCGCCTTTGCACGACATTGGCAAGATCGGCGTGCCCGATGCCATCCTCAACAAGCCAGGCACGCACACGCCAGATGAGTCGGCGATCATGCGTAAACACGCAGAAATTGGCCACCGCATGCTCAGTGATGCCAAGCGACCCTTGCTACGGTTGGCGGCCGAAATCGCGCTAAGTCACCATGAAAATTGGGATGGCAGTGGTTATCCCAAGGGCTTGGCTGGCGACGCCATTCCTTTATCCGGCCGGGTCACCATGATCGCGGACGTGTACGACGCACTTGGCAGTCGTCGCTGCTACAAGGAGCCATGGCCGGCCGAGAAAGTGCGGGCCTTCATGCTTCAGCAGCGTGGAACCAAATTCGATCCCAATCTGGTTGACCTGCTGTTGGAAAACTGGGAGCAAGCGGAGCTGATTCGCGCGCGGATGCCGGATTAAGCAACGACCATCGGTGCCCACCCAAATCGGGCCATCAGCCAATGTGAGAGTAACTGGCTGCCTGCCGCGCATGCGGTGAGCGAATTCCTTGCGCCAGTTCGACCGGATGCCGGGCACCTTAGGACAAGCCAGCGAACCAAATGTCAGCGGACCCAATCGCGCCAGCGACGCCGCTGCCCAACATGCAACGAGCTCAAACGCACACAATGGAACTGCTCACTTGCTGGCGCGGTCCAGCAGCAGCTGGATCGCTTTGCCCACCGCAGCAAACGCGAACGCGCCGGTGACATGCGTCGCCGCACCCAGACCCGCCCCACAATCCAGTTTCAGCCCGGCTTCTGCATCGACGCGCGGTCGTGTGCCACACACACTTCCATCGGCTTGTGGATAGCGCACATTTTCGAACGAATAAATTGCCGGAACACCGAAATAGCGATCCGAGTTTTTCGGGAATCCAAATTCACTGCGCAGCTTTTTTCGAATCAAGGCCAGCATGGCGTCGTGCTCGGTGCGACTGAGGTCGCGCACGCGAATTTGGGTGACATCGCTGCGACCGCCCGCGGAACCCACCACTAACAGGGGTTGTTTGCGGCGTCGACACCAAGCGATCGTTTCGACCTTGGTTCTGAAACTGTCGCAGGCATCGAGGACAAGATCGAAGTTGCCATCGAGGTGCTGGCTCAGTGTCGCTGGGGTCAGGAACGCCTCTACGGGGGAGACATTGATCTCGGGATTGATAAGGCGACAGCGCTCTGCCATCACAGTCACTTTTGCGCGACCAAAATTGCCACTCAGTGCAGGCAGTTGGCGGTTGCTGTTGCTGATACAAAGATCGTCAGCATCGATCAGTGTTAGCGAACCCACGCCGCTGCGAGTCAACGCTTCAACTGCCCACGAGCCTACGCCGCCAATGCCAATCACAGCCACGCGAGACGCCGCCAAGCGTTCCAAACTGCCGCGCCCGTAGAGCCGATCAATTCCACCGAAACGGCTACGCATTTGTTCGATATCCATCGTATCCTTGCGTCCGTCAAAACCGCCGGTGGCGGCGGATCGTACGTCATCCGCAGAGCGGTTGTTGCTACCAACTCCCTTGCAGACCTTTACGCCTCATGCGCTATGTCGTTGTGCTGTTAATCGGTGCGTTAATCGGTTCGATGGTTACCATGACCGCGCTCAACTCGCTGCGACAAGCTAGCGCCGTCCCCGATGGGATCATGGCAGTGATGCAGTACGAGCTGAACTTGGTTCGAACTGACATCGTTGCTGGCCGCTGCGATGCTGCAGCCCCGCATTTCCAAACATTGTTAGGTGTCGCCAATGCGATCGAACCAGCGTTTCTGCCAACGGGCGGTGACGACATCCTGTTCAAGCGGTATGCCGAGCAGCTGCGCAATCGCTTGAGAGAAGCATTGAAAATCGACGCAGCCAATTGCCGCATCCTTACGGAGCAACTGGGCCGAGTGGGTGATGGCTGCAAGGCCTGCCATCGCGACTTCAGGCAATAGGTGCGAAAAAACAAAGCCCCGCCAAGGCGGGGCTTTGTGCTTGATCTGAGCAACTTCCGTGAGGAGCGATTCAGACCTTTTCAACCTCATCAGCTTGCAAGCCTTTCTGCCCCTGCACTACTTTAAAGCTGACTTTGTCGCCTTCGGCGAGCGACCGGAACCCGGTGCCTTGGATGGCGCGGAAGTGGACGAATACATCGTCACCATTTTCGCGGCTGATGAAGCCGAAACCCTTGGCATCGTTAAACCACTTGACGGTGCCGATCTGACGGTCGGACATGAAGCGCTCCTCAAACTCGATCGATGGTTCTGGCCCGGTTGCGCGGGCCGCTCTGCTTGGCTGCTTTTGGCCTGAACCGCAGTCAAACGCGGCCATTGCAATCACAGCGATTCGAGTGTAGCCAATTTCATTTTGCAATGCGATTGTCGCATCGGACGCCAAAACTAGGCGATAGCTTGGCTTGAGAAGGCCGGGTCGAAGAGCTTAAAGCGAGCTCACTTGAGCATTCGCTCAACAGGCGACACCGACACTCATAGTGCCACTCACGCCCCGGAGCTCGCTCATGCGCCGTCTACCACTTGCTTTGGCCTTACTTTCGGCCGGTACTGCCGCTTCCGCGACTGACTTGTTGATCGCCAACCGCGATACCGCTGCTTTGCGCAGTGCCATCATCACTGCCGCCGCGCATCCCGATCAAACCGTTCGAATTGTGTTGGCTGAAGGCGGGATCTACACGCTTGACGACACCCTACCCGGCCGACTGGGGCTGCCAGCAATGGCGGGCTCGATCACCATCGATGGCCGCGGCGCAGAAATCCGTCGTTACAGCAACCTGCCAATGACTTTGCTCCAAGTGGATGCTGGTGCCACAGTCAACCTGCACAATTTGACTCTTGCCGAAGGCAGCTTGGGTGCCATCCGCAACCTAGGCATGTTGACCCTCGATCACGTCAAGGTGACGGACAACAGTGGCGAGAGCGCCCGCGGCATCATCGTCAATCACGGTACTTTGATCGCGCGCAACAGCGAGGTGTCGCATAACGAAGTGCATGGCAGCGGTCGCGACGCCGGCACCTTGGTCAATTTCGGCGAGCTCACCTTGAGCAACAGCCTCGTCTCCCGGAACACTTTGAGCCGCCGCTATCCTTCGCTCGCCACCGCCACAGTGTTGAACCATGGCCAACTCACGCTTGCCAGCAGCAATTTCACGGGCAATGACGTGGTCGATGATTTCGGCGGATTAATCAGCACCGGCGTGCTCAACCTGTTGGGTGGCAAGGTCGAGGGTGCCTCGGGCACTCAAGTGCGCGACGAAGGAAGCGAAATCGCGGCGAACTGAGGTTTTCATAGCTCGCGCAGTGTGACCGATGGGGCGACCTGGGCCACGCGGCGGGTCGCCCACAATCCGGTGATGGTGACCGCCACCATCCCGGCACCCGCACCGACCAGAGCAAGACGCCAGTCGGGTTGCCAAGGCAGCTCGAACACCTGCTGCGCGATCACCCCAGAAATCAGCGCGGCGGCCAGCGCCGCCGTCGTGCCAGCAATCAATCCGATGCTGGCAAACTCAGTCAACTGCGCCAACCGCAACTGCCGGCTGCTGGCCCCCAAGACGCGCATCACGCCGCCTTCCAGCAAACGTTCGTCTTGCGTCGCGCTGACCGCTGCGATGAGTACCAGCAGGCCGGCTACCAGAGTGAAGTAAAAGACGTACTCGACCGCCGTCGCCACTTGGTCAGCGGTGTTGCGCACCTGCGCCAGCACCGCCTCGATGTCGATCACGGAAAGGTTGGGAAACGTGCGGACTAGGTCGTCAGTGAGCCCCGGGTTTGCGGCCGGCACATGGATCGCACTGATATGGCTGGCGGGTAAGTCGACCAACCCAGCCGGCGACACCAGCACAAAAAAGTTGGGCTTGAAACTTTCCCAATCGACATGCCGCAAGCTTGTGATAGGCGCATCCAGCATGCTGCCTGCCACATCAAAACGAAGCCGATCACCGACTTTCCAGCCCAACAACCCGGCCATGCTTTCTTCGACCGATAGTTCTGGATCGGCTGAGGCGTGTTCGCTGTCGGCTGCATTCCAAAACTTGCCCGCAACCACTCGATTATCGTCTTCGCGCAACGCGCTAACGGAGGACAGGTTGAACTCGCGCTCAGCCATACGCGCAGCGCGCTCGCCGCGACCCGCAAAGGTTGCCGCGCTCACCGGCTCGTCATTCACGGCGACCAAGCGGGCCCGCACCATGGGATGCAACTCCGGCTTCACCACGCCGCCGGCTGTCAGTTGTGCGCGCACCGCCTCAATCTGATCGGGCTGGATGTTGATCAGAAATCGATTGGGCGCATCGACCGGCAACGAATCCTGCCAGCGCGAGATCAAATCCGTGCGCACCAGGGTCAGCAACAGGATCGCCATTAATCCCAAGCCCAGGGCTGAAATCTGGACCACGCTGGCACCGGCGCGTCGACTGACATTGGCAAGCCCATAGCGCCACGGGCCGCGTAACCGACCACGCAACAGGCGAAGGGTCGCAATCAGAGCCAACGCCAACAACGCCAGTACCGCCAGCGTCACGACGATACCAAGCAGCACGACCCCGCCGAGACTTACCGAGCCGGCCTTCCACCACAACAAGGCAGTGAGACCGGCCAAGCCGGCAAGCGTGCTCACCACGGCGCCAGCTTCCAACCCACCTGTTTCACGGCGGAGGACACGCGCAGCGGATACCCGCCGCAAGGCCAGAATCGGGGGCAAAGCAAATGCCAGCAGCACGCAGAATCCAACGCCAATGCCGTGCAAAGCGGGCATCCAACTGGCGGCTGGGATCACCAAGCCCAAGCTACTGGCAAGCCAAAGGCCAAGCACATACTGCAGCAACCATCCCAGCAGCAAACCCAGTGCTGAGCCCAACAGGCCAAGCCACAGAAGTTCGCCGGCGTGAATGGCGAGCACCAGCTTTTGCTCAGCACCCAGGCAACGCATGACCGCGCAGCCATCCAAGTGATGCGCCGCGTGCCGGCGCGCAGCCATCGCGACGGCTATGCCTGCCAACACCACCGACACCAACGCTGCGAGGCCGAGGAATTGGTCGGCGCGCGCCAGCGCCGAGCGCACTTCAGGACGCGCATCTTGAATGGATTCAAGACGCTGTCCACGCCCCAGGTCCGCC
>JANNWF010000151.1:0-3217 GCA_031408455.1 Pseudoxanthomonas sp.
ATCTGTCGCTTGCAGCACGAGGGTGTAGAGACCGTTCTGCAGCAGGGTCGGATCGAGCTTGCCGGCGACAGCGTTCGTCACTGCGCCGCTGCCTGTGGCAATCGCGAGGAACTCACCCGCCGGCGCGCCGCGCTCGAAGACGGCCAAGGTCCAGGATGCGGGGTTGGCGTCATTGACGCTGATGCGGACGTCACTGGGCGCGGTGACTACCAACAGCTCGTCCTGCGCCCCCTCGCGTGGGCTGTGGATGGTCGTCGTTGGCGGCGTGTTGTCGCCTTCGCTGCCGATCGCGATGATCCGCTGCACGGTCACCGTCTCAACACCATCGCTGACGGTGACGATGAGGGTGATCGGGCCGGCCGCATTGGGTGCGGTCAGCGTCGTGCTGCCGCTGGGGTTGAGTGGGACGGCTTGTCCATTGATGGTCGCCGTCTGTGTGATCGGCCCGCCTGCACCGCTGACCAGTACGTTGATGGTGTACTCGCCGCCCACCGGAATGAGAGTTGGAGCGATGTTGACGGTAGCGGCCAAGGGCACGTCGGCGGCCAGCACCTGGATGCTCCAGAACTGCTCGATCGACGCCAGCGCATCGGCCACGCGGACGCGCGCATTGAAGGTGCCGGCTGCCGTCGGTGTCCACGTCACTTGCCCGCTCGCGTCGATCGTCATGCCGCTGGGCGCGGCGATGAGGCTGTAGGTGAGCGCGTCGCCATCCGCATCGGTTGCGACGATGGTGTAGCGATAGGCGCGGCCGACTTTGCCGGTGGCAGAGGGCGTGCTGGTGACCGCAGGTGCTTGATTGCTGCCCGCCGCACCCACGCGCAACTCGAAATCCTCATACGCAAACCCGCCGCGACCATCGGCGACGCGAATGCGCACCTGATGAAATGAGAAATCGGTGTTGCCAGGCTGCCACGTCACCACGCCAGTCGTCGAAACCTGCATGCCCACTGGAGCACTCATCAAGGCGTAGCTGAGCGGATCGCCATCCGGGTCCGTCGCCAGCAACGCGTAGCGATACGGTGCGCCACGTGCCGCTCGGGTGGGCGCGGCCGACTGGATGTTCGGCGCGCGATTGCCATTGGCATGCACGACCTCGACATCGAATGTCTGCACCGCGCGACCGCCGCGACCGTCGATCGCATCCACCGTGATTCGATGACGACCGACCTGATCAGCGGCCGGAATCCAGGTCACGTTGGCACCGTCAAACAACTGCATGTCGTAGGGCACGGTGACGGGGAAGCCGACCTGCACGCTGTCACCATCGGCGTCGCTGGCTTGCGGCGCGTAGGTGTACAGGCGGCCGACTTGCGCGATCAGCAGTGGCTGCGAGGTGAACACCGGCGCGGCATTGGCCGCCTGCGCGCTCACCAGCAACGAATAGGTCTGTGTCGCACTCAATCCGCTGGCGTCGGTCACCTTGACGACCACCGCATGCGTGCCCAACCGGCTCGCGTCGGGCGTCCAGCTGATGTCGCCCGTGCTCGGATCGATGCTCATGCCGGTCGGTGCGCTGGGCAAGGAATAGGTCAAGGTCTCGTTGGCGCTGGGATCGAAGGCCGCAACCAGATAGCGATAGTTCTGACCGGCGGTGGCGTGGGTGATAGGCGTGCTGAGGATCACTGGCCCATCCGCGGCCACGATCAACTCGTAGCGCTGTTGGGTCGATGCGCCCTGCGGGTCACGCGCTTCCACGGTGATTGGATATCTGCCCGCCAGCGCAGGCGTGGTCTCCCAGCGAATGGTGCCTGTGGATGGATTGATCCACATGCCGGCGGGCGCGTTGAGCAGACGATAAGTGACGGCATCACCATCGGGATCGGCGGCTACCACGTCGTACCAGTAGACCCCATCGCTGACCAGATGTGGGGCGACCTTGGCGGTGTAAAAGGTCTGGCCCTGCGAGGCGTTGAAGAGGCCGACGCGACCGCTGGCGAAGGTGGTGTCGCGTATGGTGAAGGCATCGACCAGCGTGGCACCGTCCTTGATCGCGATACGCGCCACGCCCGGCAACACATCCACCGTGTACTGATAGGTGCGGCCGCGAACCCACGGCTCGTCGCCTTGATATAGCGGTTGCACGCTGACATAAGCGGCGTTGTTGAATAGATAGCCTTGGGAACCGTCAGCCGCCCGATTGGCCCGCCAGAAGGCGAGACCACGCTTCGCGCTGCCCTGTGCGCTCTTTTTCCATGACAGCACGTAGTGTTGATACGGATTCTGATAACCGAACACCATGCCGATGTAGTCGTCATCAGCGTCCACAGTCCGCCAGGTGCCCTCCATGTGGAACGAGCTGTAGTTCCCCGGACTGACCAAGCCGATCGAATTGCCGTTGCTCGGGTGGTAGGCCGTAAAGCCCTGGTCGAGGAAGGTCCATTGGAGGTGGCCGAACGCATCCAGGTCTTGAAACTCCCAGGTCGAGAGGTTCTGTCGCACGGCGCTGCCGAGACTGGCATCGAGCACGATGCGGGTTGACGGCTGCGAGGTGATTCGCGGCGGCCGATTGCCGTTGCCGCCGACCTGAATCAGGACGGTCGCGACTGCAGACTCCAGCGCGCCATCACTGGCGGCAAAACGAATCTGATCGACGCCGACGAAATTGGCGTTGGGCTGGTAGCGCACGGCCGGTGGCGTGCCGACCAGTTGCCCGTGCACGGGTGGTGCGACGATCCGATAGCTGAGTGGGTTGCCATCCGCGTCGTTGGCCACGAGGGTCAGGTCGATGCCAGCACCGCTTGCCGTCGCAATGACCTGCGAGTCGGCCACCGGCGCGCGATTGGCTACTGCTGCTTGTACCCGCACGACGAAGGCCTGCCTGTTGCTGCCACCGCGTTGGTCCTCGACGATCACTGCGACTGGCCGGTCGCCTATATCGGAGGTGGCGGGAGTCCATGTGATTTCGCCCGTGGCGCTGTCGATGGCCATTGCCGACGGCGCGCCGTCGAGGCGGTAGCGGAGCACATCGCCATCGGCATCGATGGCGTTGACGTCGTAGCGGTAAGCCACGCCCGCGGTCGCCAGCGTGACCGCTGTCGAGGTGATCTGCGGCTCACGGTTGCTGCGGGTCACAAGGATGCTGACTTGCGCTGCGGCCGAGCTCAAGCCGCCATCATTGGCCACAAAGCTCAGACTGTCGGTGCCCTCGGCTGTTGCGTTGGCGGTGTAGATGAAATTGGGCGAGCTACCGCTGAGCGTGCCTCGGGTCGGCGGC
>JANNWF010000152.1:0-4452 GCA_031408455.1 Pseudoxanthomonas sp.
CACGAACAACAACACGGCGACCAGCAGCGAACCTTCGAGCAAGGCGCGGTTGGCCGTGCCGACCGCAGCTTCGACCAGGTCGGTGCGCTCATAAATCGGGGTAATCACGATGCCCTTGGGCAAGGCGGCCTGTACGGTTCCGAGCTTGGCTTTCACTGCGTCCACCACGGCCTTGGCGTTTTCGCCGATCCGCGCCAGCGTGATCCCCAAAACCACGCCACTCCCATCGCGTGTGGCCGCGCCCATATTGGGTGCGGGTGCCTGTCGCACCGTGGCCACGTCCCGCAGATAAACCACCGCCCCATCGCGTGCCGCTAGCGTGATGGTGCTTAAGTCGCTTTCGCTCTCAATAAGCCCTAGACCCCGAACGATAAAGCGTTCCTTGCCAAGTTCGAGGTACTGCCCGCCGACTTGCGCGTTGTTGGCGCGCACCGCGGCAATGACTTCCGGGAGTCCGATGCCGTAGCCGAGCAGTTTGTTCGGGTCGATCTGGATTTGAAACTGGCGCTGGTCGCCGCCCCAGGTCGTGACTTCGTCGACCCCCGTGACGGTTTGCAGGATCGGGCGGGCGATCCAGTCCTGGGCATCGCGCAGATCCATGTCGCTGACCTGCGCCTCGGTGACGCCTTTAGCGCGTTCCAGCACATACCAAAACACTTGGCCAAGCCCTGACGAGTTCGGCCCCAATTCCGGCCGCAAGCCTTCGGGCAGCCGATCGCCGACCTCCTGCAGGCGCTCGTTGACCAGTTGACGTGCGAAATACACGTCCATGTCGTCCTCGAAGTACAGCGTTACCGCCGACCAGCCGAAGGTGCTAGCCGAGCGCACTTCCTGCACCTTGGGCAGGCCCGCAAGCGACGCCTCGATCTGCGCGGTAATCAGCTGCTCTACATCCTCGGCCGCCATCCCGGGTGCATCGGTATTGATCAACACCTGCACCGGCGTCACATCCGGGAAGGCGTCAATCGGCACCTGGTGATAGGCACGCAGCCCAAGCGCGGCGACGACCGCGAACCCGATCAGCACCAACAGGCGATAGCGCAGCGAGGCTTCGACAAGCGCATTCAGCATCGGCGCAGCATCAGTCGTCGTCCCCAAGCTCGGAACGCAGCAGCCGGGACTTCAGTTCATACACGTCAGAAACAGCGATGCGATCACCCGGCTGCAAGCCGGTTTGAATGACCGTGTCGCCGTCGACGACCGCACCGGTTTCCACCGGCACCGGTTCCAACTCGCCATCGGCGCCGACTCGAAACGCCACCGTCTGGCCGCGCAGCAAGGTCAGCGCCACGCTCGGCACGAGCAACTGGGGCTGTGCGCCGTCCAGCTCGATCAGCACCTCGACCAGATCGCCGGCATGCAGGCGTTGCTGGTCGTTGGGCAGCTCCACGCGGACCAAAGGCGTTCGGGCGTCTGTTTCCGTCCGATGTCCGCTCAGCAGCACTTTGCCCGGCGCGCGCAGATCACCGAAGACGACGATTGCCGGCGTGCCCACGGGAACCTGCGATGGGAGTCCCGAGGGAAGCTTGGCATCGACCCAGAGCACGGACTCGTCGACCAAGCGGAACAACGCATGTCCGGGCTCGATCTGCTGGCCGACGATGAAGTCATCCGCAGTAAGGCGACCGGCGTGTGGCGCGGTCAAGGTGAACTCTCCATTGGCACGAGTCGTGGCCTTGCCGGTGAGTCCGAAAGCACTGGCCTTGGCCCTCGCTTGCTTAACGGCGATTTGCGCTTCGCCATAGCGCCGTCCTGACACCAGGTCGCGACCCAGGGCCTGCATGCGTTGCCATTCCTGCTCGGCGAGTTGCAGGTTTGCCTGGGCATCGGCGACATCCGGACTGGAAAGCGTCACCAGCGGTGCGCCGGCTGCGACCTGGTCGCCCAACCGGCCGTAGCGCCGAATCACCAAAGCGGCAACCCTGGGAGTGATCAAGGTCGTGCCATAGGCGTTTTCCAACACCTGGCCGGGTGCGTGCACTTGGCTATGCACGGCCTTGCTGCCGACAGTTTGCAGTTGCGGTTCGAGGTCTTCGGCATCCGCAGCCGCCTCACTTGGCTCGGCCGCTGCTGGCGTCTGCACCGCCACTGGAGCGGGGGGCGTATTGCTCTCGGTCGTCGGCTTGGAGCAGCCACCAAGCAGCGCGAGACTGAAGGCGACGAGCAAGAGCATCGACGCTGGCCACCAGATTGGCCTGTATGTGTTCATCGTGAGCCTGTTCCCAGCCAGTCGTCCAACTGGCCGACGGCATAGAGATAATCGAAGTAGCTCTGCCACACGCGACCTTCTAGTACCGCACCGGCAACGGCGGTATCGAGGGTTTGTTTGAGCTGCAGCACGTAGTCGGTGGTGCTCAGCTCGCCCGCTGTCCACAGGCGTTCGAGGGCGGTCGTCCGCGCGGAAAGATCGGTGCCCCGGCTGGCGCGCCAACGCAGCCAGGTTTGCCGCATCGTGGAGTAGGTCGTTAGCGCACGCTGCGCCTGCGCCCGGAGTGCCAACTGCTGGCTCTGCACGAGCGCAACGGCGCTTTCGACCTCTGCGCGTGCTGCATCAGCTTCCGCACCATAGCCATTGCGAACGAACAGCGGCAGCGTGATGGCCACGGCGAGCACGCTGTCGGTACCGGTTTCCGACGCAATCGTGCCGCCGCGGAGTACTACCGTGGGATCTGGACGCCGATCACGTTCAGCGACGATCACGCGACGTTCGGCGCTGGTCATTTGTGCCCATGCAACCTGCAGTTCCGGGTGGTGGATGAAATCCTTGTCTGCGATCGCTTGCGGTGCCGGAGGCGGCTCGCTTGGTAACGACCCGGGCAGTGTGCTGCTGCCCCCCGCTTTGGCGAATGCCTCGCGCGCCTCCGCGGCATCGGCCAGCAGGGTGGCTTGCTCGGCCAGACCTTCATCACGTGCGAGCAGCACCAAGTCCCGCTCCGGGCCCGAGATATCGCCGACCACGAGCTGCCGCTCGGCAAGCTCGACCAGGCGCGTCGCGAACCCGATGCGTTGTTCTGCGAGCGCCACCTGACTATCCGCGACTGCCACGCGCGACCAGGCGTCGAGCCAGTCGCGCGCGAATTCGGCGCGCGTGAGCACGTATTCGGCCTCGCCAAGCGAAAGCTCGGCAGTGCCTAAGTCGCGCCGGGCGTCCCGCTTGCCAGAAATATCAAAGGTCTGACTCACGCCCAGGGTGCGCAGCTCATCTGGGCCTTCGTGATCGACCGCCAACTCCAGCTCCGGGTTGTAGATGGGTCGTCCGGCGGCCAGTGAGCGGGCACGGACGGCGCGCAGTTTGGCTTCGGCAGCGTGCGCCGCTGGGTGTCCTTGCCAAGTGCTTGCGAGGGCGCTACGCACCAGCGCCAAGGAGTCACGTGTGTTTTCAGGATCTGCAGTGTGTCCGAGCTGAGTCCACAGACCCATTAGTAAGTACAGCAGGACGCGAGCCGATGTGGCTACCACCTAAACGCCGAAAAACAAGGGGCACAGGCTGTTGAGGGCGTAAGGGTCATGTGGAGCAAGAATATAGTCGGCATGTCCGAAAGTTGTGGGGTTTGGCGAAGAGAAGCCTCATTGATGGCGTCTGCCGCCCACACAGCAGCCTGACTAAGTCTGCGGGCTGTGCCCGAGTTTGTTCGGAAATTGCAGCTAATCTGAGCCAAGATCGGCCTCACACGCGAGCCCGGCTGGTTGTGAATACGAGCCGCTACGGGTGAGTTATCCGCGTGTTGCCAGCCGCGTAGCCAGCGCAGCCGCACCCAGCAATCCTGCATGCGGATGGGTGATCGCCAGCGTGGGCACGCGCGCCATGGTGGTGGCGAAGCGGCCTTTGGCCTCAAACCGCTGACGAAACGCTGAGCGTTGTAGCGGCTGCAGCAACTTGGGCACTAGGCCACCGGTCAAGAACACGCCGTCCCAGGCACCGAGGGTAAGCACCAGATCGCCGGCGATGCTGCCGAAAACTTCGCAAAACAGATTCACGGCGCGCTGGCAAAGCGGATCGCCCGCCAACGCGCCGGTGCTGATGGTCTGCGGCGGCAGCGGCTCGGCAGCGTGCTCGCCCGCGATGGTTGCCAATGCCCAATGGATATTTCCCAATCCGCCGCCGCTGAGCAGGCGCTCGTTGGAGACCCGACCGTAGCGCTGCAACAGTCGCGCCAGCACAGCAGCCTCCTCGTGTGTGGTAGGCGCAAAGCCGATGTGGCCGCCTTCGGTTTCCAGCGCATGACCGATGCCGTCGCGAATGATCAAACCGCCCACGCCGAGTCCGGTGCCCGGACCAATCACCGCAAACGTCGCTGTATCGCTATCGACGCTAGGGACTCGCGATTCACAACCAATGGCGACCAGATCGTCGACGGTCAGCAACTCGGTGGCCAAAGCCTGGGCCTTGAAATCGTTGATCAAATGCAGTTGGCTTAGCTGAACTTGCAGGGCATCGGCGGTGGCGCTGCG
>JANNWF010000153.1:0-15340 GCA_031408455.1 Pseudoxanthomonas sp.
CAAGCACCGAGATCGAGAACAAGCCGGCCAGCTCAATCAGCCGCGCTTCCAGCCAGTCTTTTCGGTGATCGAAGCAGCGCCCCGATATCGCGTCCTCGCCGCACAGGAACGCCCGCCGTTCACAACGCGAGACGCAGTGGAACGTGCCGGCGGCACCGGGAACAACGAGGAGAGAACGCGGATAGCCCATGACCGAAGCATCGCGGACCAGTCAGTTTTGCGATATCGGCGAATGTTGGTGGCGGACGTAGGAATTGGATTACGTTGTGGGTGTCCACGTTTGGCGCGTTCTTGTGGGTGTCCACGTTTGCACGCTTGTGGGTGTCCACGTTTGCACGCACGTTTGCACGCACACGTTTGCACGCCAGATAGCCCATGACCGAAGCATCGTTGTGGGTGTCCCCGTTTGCACGCCGGGTGTTGTGGGTGTCCACGTTTGGCGCAGGTGTCCACGTTTGGCGCACCTCGTTGTGGGTGTCCACGTTTGCACACGCCTCGTTGTGGGTGTCCACGTTTGCACACGTTTGCACGCCCGGCTGGGTGTCCACGCTTGCTCCATCCACGCTTGCTCCACGTTTGCGTTTGCTCAGGTGTCCACGTTTGCTTCGGCGACGCATCCGGGGGCGAGGCTTGCGAGCGGGACCGAGGCGGGCTCGGATGACCAAGCATAGAATGGCGCTCATCGAAGTGAGGAGCGGTGCCATGAGCGCGGCGTTCAAAGAGCAAGCGCACAAGCTGGTCGACCAGCTGCCGGACACGGCGAGCTGGAGCGAGTTGATGTATCAGGTCGCGCTGCGCGCCTCGATCGAACGCGGTCTGGCCGACATCGAGGCGGGGCGCGTGATCCCGGTCGAGGAGCTGATTATCGAGTACGGCTTAGCCGAATGAGGGTTTTCTGGTCGGCGGAAGCCGTCCGCCGTCTGCGTGCGATCGCGGAATACATCGCCAAAGACTCGCCACAAGCCGCGCAAGACGTGGCCGCGCGGCTGCTGCGGCGGTCGCGCGATCTGGCGCAGCCGCCCCTGCTAGGACGGCGCTTGCCGGAGTTCCCCGACAGCGAGTTGCGCGAGCTGTTGGAGCGGCCCTATCGGCTGATTTACGCGCTGACCGCGCGTGGCATCGAGATCGTGACGGTGATGCACTATCGGCAACTGCTACCGGACAACCTCGACGATCTGCGCGGCGGCTGACCTCGCGAAGCGCAGAGCGCATCGCAACCTCACCGCCGTCACGGCGCTTGCCACTAAGAACGGGGTCTGGCCAAGTCTGCCAAGTCTTGCATTGTCACTTTTGTGTTTCAGAAGGCCGGAGTCTTACCTGGTCAAGGCGAGATCGGTCTTGGCCTGCGGCGGCAGCCGCTCGCCCACGCTCCACGTCCACCCGCATCAGCAGCACCAGTCCGGCAACAAACGCTGCGGCGGTGGTCAGCAAGGCGAGTCGGTGGTCGCCGCCAGAAAGCCAGCTGACTGCGCCGTAGCTCAGCGGTCCAAGAATTGATGCGACTTTTACGGCGAGGCCCCATAGGCCGAATATTTCGGCTTCGCGGTCGCGTGGGCAGAGATAGCCGACCAAGGCGCGGCCGGCGGATTGCGAGGCACCTAAGCACAGGCCGGCGAGGTTGGCACCGGCCCAGACCCAAGGCCGGCTATCGGCGGCCCAGAACACGCCGATGGCGACCAGCCAGCCGATCAGGGTCAGTGCAAGGGTGCGACGGTGGCCGAGTCGGTCTTGCAGGCTGCCGAAACCAAATGCACCGGCGGCGGCGGTGAGATTCACTAGCAAGATCAGCACGATGCTTTCTTGCGCGCTGAAGCCTAGCGCCTGCGTGGTGTAGATCGCGGCAATCGCGATCACGGTCTGCACGCCGGCCTGGAAGCAGACGATGCAGAGCAGAAATCGACGCAGGTCGAGCAGGGCGGCGCTGCCCGCCAGCACGGTGCCGACGCGACCGATCACGTCGTGCCACACACCGCGTGCCGACACTGGTTGTGGGCGGGCGCGCTCGCGCAACAGCAAGAAAGTCGGCAGCGCGGTGATGATAAAGGCGGCGGCGGTGATGAGGAGAGTCGGTGGCACGCTGCCCGAGGCGGGCAACGGGCTTCTGGTGATCCACCACAGGCAGATACCCAGCACCAGCACGCCGCCGAGGTAACCCAGGCTCCAGCCCCAACCGGAAATCCGCCCCATCGCCTGCGGTTTCGCCAGCTCAGGCAGGAAAGCGGCGATCAGGTTTTCGCCGAGGCCGAAGCCGATGTTGCTGACGATCAGAATCGCTAGCGCCAACTCGACATCGCCTGGGCCACATAGCGACAGCGCGGCGGTACCGGTGACGCAGACCAGACTGCTGGCGATCAGCGCGGCGCGCTTGCGCGCACGCAAGTCGGCCCAGGCACCGATCAGTGGGCCGACCAGCGCATTCACCGCGTAAGACGCTGACAGCGCGGCGGTCCATGCGAACGTGGCCCAGGGTTTGCCATCGGCGATCACGCCCACGAAAAAAGCGCTGAAGACGGCGGTGATCACCACCGTGGTGTAACCCGAATTGGCGAAGTCGAAGAACGCCCAGGCCAACACTTCGCGCGGTCGCACTGGCGGCACGCCGGCGGGATGGGTGGCGAGTAGCTGCTCGACGTTGCTGGAGAAACTCATCGTGAAGCCTTATGCACTGGTGTCGTGGAGCGGGGCTCAAGCGATCGCTGGGCTGCATAGAGCCGGCGGTCAGGCAGCAACCCGTCACGCCTTGCTTTGAAACTATCGTTGTATGGCATGCCTGCCGGGCTGAAGTCGTTCATCGCCGCTATCGTTGCATAGCCTCGGCTAGTCCAAAGCGAGGGAGCGACTTCACTGCGCCAGCGCGATCCGAGCCAGCAAACGCTGGATCACCCCTTCATGCTGCGTGTTGTCGCAGCATTTACTATCGTGTTTTGGCACCCAACTGAGTTCTCGCCATGATTGAACAGCTCGCCAGCAGCTTGAGCCTCAAAGGCGTGCTCGATGGCTTGAAACCATTTGGCTGGGAGCATGTGGATCATTGGCAGCAGGGTGAGTTTCATCACGACGTGGTGCTGCGGGTGAAATCACCGCCGGCGGAGTTGCCGGGCGATGTGATCGTGGTGTCGACCAATTGCAATGGCGGGGTCAAGGAAGTGTTGTGTCTTTCCGAGCTGCCTGATCGCTATGGGTTGTGGCATCACCGTTGCCCCGACAATCCGGAGTTCGAGGGGCCAACACCAGCGATAACCGCAGTGGCGCGGACGCTGCACTGGTTTAATCCTTGCGATCTGCTGAAGGCGGGGACGCGCAGCGAATATCGGGAGGAGTATCGGCAGCGTCAGCGCGGTGGTGGATATGCCTGCCCGGTGGCGAAGTAAACGATGGATGCACGACATCTCATTGCTCTGTGATTGACGTTGGGATCGCAAGAAAGCACGGATGAGTGCTCGCTTGGCTCAACTGCCGGCGAGCAAATCCGCATGCAACAAGCGGTGAAACAAATGCTCACCCGCTTCGCGGCGCGCCGACAGGCGTCCAGTCGAGTAGGCGCGTGAATTGAGGCCGCGCTGCACTGATTTGCAGATCGCCATGTCTTCGTCCTGAATGATGTTGCCGACGTCGATGCTGGCGCGGTTGTGGTCGTGCGCGGCGGCAGATACATCGGTGAAATAGAAGTCGAAGATGACCTCGGTGCGGTCAATACCGAGCGGCAACACGAGGTTGGTGTCCATCACGCCTTCGTACCAGTTGATCATGAAGTTGGGGTGCAGCCAGTAGTAGAGGGCGCGGTCGCCTTTGCGCACGGCGGCAAATTGGGCGTCGTTGCTTGGCGTAAGCGGGCTTGATTGCAGACAGTGGCGCGGACCGTTCTCGATCGTGTAGCGCTTGAAATCGAGCACGCTATCGAGGCCTTTGTGCAGATGTGGCACGTGGTAGCCACCATCCAGATAGTTGTCGACGAACACCTTCCAGTTGCAGTCGAAGAAGTAGTGGCGACGCTCGAACCAATGCAGCGTGTCGAGCTGCAACGCGCCAATCTCGGCGATCAATTGCGGGCCGAGAAACTCTTGCAGGCTGGGGCCTTCATCATCGAGCCGCGCGAACACCCACTGCTCCCAAATCGCGGTCGACACCGGCTTCAAGCCCAGCGTGCTGCGGTCGAAATTGCATTCGCTGGTGAAGCTGGGCGTGCCTTTGAGCGCGCCGTCCAGCGCATAGGTCCAACCGTGATAAGGACAGCGCAGGTTCTTGGCGCAGCCTTGCGGCTCGGTCATCACGGCGGCGGCATGGTGGCGGCAGACGTTGAAAAAACCGCGCAGCACCTGATCGTCGCCACGGACGACCAAGATCGGCTCACCGGCCAGCTCGCAGGTTACGTACTGGCCCGGCTCGCGCAGCTGATCAATGCGCCCGACCAGCTGCCACGTGCGGGAGAAGACCGTGCGTCGCTCCAGCGCCAGAATCCGCTCGTCGATGTACCACGAGGCGGGGATGGTCGAGGCCTCGTCCAGAGGCAGACTGGGATCGTACTGCTGAAGTAGCTCAATCACTGGTTGGCTCATTCGGGCCGCCTTCTTGCTGACATCTATGCAGTCATGACGGACCGCGGATCAACCGCCCGTCGGCATCACAAACTGGGCACCCGCGCGAATGCTGTTGGGCCAGCGCGCGGTGACTGCTTTCTGGCGGGTGTAGAAGCGCACTCCATCCGGGCCGTACACGTGCAAGTCACCGAATAGCGATGACTTCCAGCCGCCAAAACTATGGAACGCAGCGGGCACCGGAATGGGTACGTTGACGCCTACCATGCCGACTTGCACGCGGTGAACGTAATCGCGCGCCGCGTCGCCATCGCGGGTGAAGATCGCGGTGCCGTTGCCGTATTCGTGTTCGTTGACCAGGCGCAAGGCCTCTTCGTAGTTGTCGACACGGACGATGCACAGCACCGGACCGAAGATTTCCTCGCGATAAATGCGCATTGACGGCTGCACTTGATCGAACAGGCAGCCGCCAAGGAAATAACCATCGCCCGCGTTGGGGACGCTACGTTCGCGACCATCGACGACCAGGTTCGCGCCTTCCTCCACACCGATGTCGACATAGCCGCGGACTCGGTCGCGGTGCGCGGACGTGATCAGTGGTCCCATGTCCATATCGGCGACATGCCCATCGCCGATCTTCAAAGCATGCACGCGTGGGGCAAGCCGTTGCACCAAGGCATCAGCGGTGGCTTCGCCGACCGCGACTGCGACCGATATCGCCATGCAGCGCTCGCCAGCGGAACCATAGCCCGCACCCATCAGCGCATCGGCGACCTGATCCAGATCGGCATCCGGCATGACGACCATATGATTCTTGGCGCCACCCAGCGCTTGCACGCGCTTGCCGTAATGCGCGCCGGTCTCGTAGATGTATTTGGCAATCGGCGTGGAGCCAACAAAACTTACTGCGGCCACATGCGGATGCGCGAGCAAGGCATCGACCGCGACCTTGTCGCCATGCACCACGCTGAACACGCCAGCCGGCAGTCCGGCCTGTTGCAGCCAATGCGCCAGCAGCATGGATGCCGATGGGTCGCGCTCGGAGGGCTTCAAGATGAAGCAGTTGCCGCAGGCGATCGCAATCGGAAACATCCACAGCGGCACCATCGCCGGGAAGTTGAACGGGGTGATGCCGGCAACGACGCCCAGCGGCTGGCGGATCGAATAGGCATCGATCTGACCGCCCACGTTTTCCGTGGTCTCGCCCTTCAACAGATGCGGAATGCCGCAGGCAAACTCGACCACTTCCAAGCCGCGCGCGACTTCGCCCAGCGCATCGGAATGGGTCTTGCCGTGTTCATTGGTGATTTGACTGGCCAGCAGGTCGGCATTGGCCTCGATCAGCTCGCGCAGCTTGAACATCACTCGCGCCCGCCGCGCAGGCGGCGTCTGCGACCACCCCGGAAATGCTGCCCAGGCGGCACTCACAGCGAGGTCGACCAAGGCCGGATCAGCCAATGGCAGGATGCCGGTCTGCACGCCGGTGGCGGGATTAAACACCGGGCTCTTGCGACCGCCATCGTCATTCACTCGCGCGCCATTGATGAAGTGCGGAATGAGTTGTGCCGGCGTGGCTGGGTGCAGACTGTGGATGGAAGCGTTCATGGTTTTGTACCTTGCTTACCTAAAACAACAGCGTTGAATCGCGCTTGCTTCTGTCAAACCGCCAATGCTCAAGCCACCGCGCGGATCGATGCGCGCAGGCCTTCGAACAATTGGTGGATTTCTGATTCGGTGCTGATCACCGGTGGTGCCAGTGCAATCGTGTCGCCGGTGAAGCGCACCAATTGGCCGCGGGTGAGTGCCTCTTCAAACAGTCGAATCGCGCGCAGACCCGGCTTGCCTTCGATGGGTGACATCTCAAACGCGGCGGCGGCGGCGAAATTGCGGGTGTCGATGACGTTGGGCTCGCCCTTCAGCGATTGCACGCCGTCTTCGAGCAACTTGCCAAGCTCGGCAAAACGCTGTGGCACGGAATCGCTGTGCAACACATCTAGCGTCGCGTGGGCAGCGGCGACGGCCAAGGGGTGGCCGGAATAGGTGTAGCCATGAAATAGCTCCACGGCATAATCCGGGCCCTGCATGAAAGCGTCGTAGATGGCTTGTTTCGCGATCACGCCACCCATCGGCACGGTGCCGTTGTTGACGCCTTTGGCAAAGGTGATGAGGTCAGGCGTGACCCCGAAAGCCTGCGCGCCAAACCAGTCGCCCATGCGGCCAAAGCCGCAGATCACTTCATCGAAAATCAGCAGGATGCCGTGCTTGTCGCAGATTTGCCGCAGCTTCTGCAGATAGCCCAATGGCGGGATGATGACGCCGACCGAGCCCTGCATTGGTTCCACGATGACCGCAGCAATGGTCGACGCGTCATGCAGGGTGACCAACCGTTCCAGCTCATCGGCCAGATGTGCACCCCACGTAGGCTGCCCGCGCGAGAATGCCATCTGCGACAGGTTGTGGGTGTGCGGCAAATGATCGACGCCGGGCAGCATGGCCGAGGCAAACATCTTCCGATTGGCGACCATGCCGCCCACCGAAATGCCGCCAAAACCGACGCCGTGATAACCGCGCTCGCGACCAATGAAGCGTGTTCGCGACGCCTCGCCGCGCAGGCGGTGATAGCCCAAGGCGATCTTCAACGCGGTATCGACGGATTCCGAACCGGAGCTGGTGAAGAACACCCGATTCAAGTCGCCGGGTGCAAGTTCCGCGATGCGCTCGGCGAGGCGGAAGGTTTCGGTGTTCGCGAGTTGGAAGTGGGGAATGTAATCGGCGCGATCAAGCTGGGCTTTGACTGCTTCCGTGATCCGTGGATCGCCATGGCCAAGCCCGCAACACCACAGTCCAGACAGACCGTCGAACAGTTTCTGACCTTCCACCGTCGTGTAGTAAGCCCCGCGCGCACTGGCCAGCATCCGATTGAGCGGCCGCGTGCGCTTGAAATAGCGGTTGTGCGTGAACGGCATCCAGTACGGATCGAGGTTCTGTTCCTCGGCGGCGGTTTGGGAGTGGGCGGTGTCGGTCATGAGAATGCTTGCTTGGGAAGCTGCAAAGAGTGGGCAACAACCTTACTCCGCTGGCAGCTTGTGAAACAGGGTGGGGGTGGTGCTGCTTGCAGAGCAGCCGAGCAAGTTCGCGCGCAGCGCGCGCGCCGTCGCTTCGCTCGGTCGGCTGTACAAGAGCGCGCGGCTCTACAAGAGCAGCTGGGCAAGCTCGGCTCTCGTAGAGCGGAGCTTGCTCCGCTGCGCCGGCAAAGGAACGCGCGGGAATTTGAACAGCAGCCGAGCAAGTTCGCGCGCAGCGCGCGCCGTCGCTTCGCTCGGCTCTACAACAGCAGTAGGGTACAGGAGGCGATCTACTCCCCAATATCCTCATTCCACAGCGCCGGCTTGTCGCGCATGAAATCTGCCATCAGCTGGACACAACGGGCATCGTTGACCACCGTCAACTGCACACCGCGCGAGCGCAGCAGGTCTTCGTCGCCCATGAAACTGACGTTCTCACCGATGACCACGCGCGGAATGCCGTACAGCATGATCGCGCCGCTGCACATCGAGCACGGCGACAGCGTGGTGTAGATGGTCGACTCGCGATACACCTGTGCAGGATGGCGGCCGGCGTTTTCTAAGGCGTCCATCTCGCCGTGCAGGATGGCGCTGCCCTTTTGTACCCGCCGATTGTGGCCGCGCCCGATGATGCGGCCCTGGTGCACCAGCACCGAGCCAATCGGAATGCCGCCCTCGCTCAAGCCGGCTTCGGCTTCGGCAATCGCCGCTTGCATGAACTCATCCACATGCACCTTCACAGCGCCACCAGCGGGCCATAGCTGTCCGGCCGGCGATCACGGTAGAACTGCCAGATGTTGCGGACTTCGCGAATCTGATCGAGGTCGAGTTCGGCGCTGATCAATTCATCGCGATCGCGCGAGCCGGTGGCCAAGAACTTACCGCGCGGATCGCAGAAATAACTCTGGCCATAAAACTCGCCAATATTCCAAGGTGCCTCGGTGCCGACGCGATTGATCGCACCCACGAAGTAGGCATTCGCCACCGCGTGTGCGGGCTGCTCCAGCTTCCACAGGTATTCGGACAATCCGGCTACCGTGGCGGACGGATTGAACACAATCTCGGCCCCATTCAAACCAAGTGCGCGCGCGCCTTCCGGAAAGTGGCGGTCATAGCAGATGTACACGCCGACCTTGGCGTACGCCGTGTCAAACACGGGATATCCCAAGTTGCCGGGCCGGAAGTAGAACTTCTCGAAGAAGCCCGGCAGGCAATGCGGAATGTGATGCTTGCGGTACTTGCCGAGATACCTGCCATCGGCATCGATCACCGCGGCGGTGTTGTAGTAAATCCCCGGCGCGTCTTCTTCATAGATCGGCACCACGATCACCATCGAATGCCGCCGCGCGATCTCCTGCATCAAGGTGACCGTCGGGCCATCCGGTATGCGTTCGGTGGATTCGTACCAGCGTGGGTTTTGCTCGGCGCAGAAGTAGGGTCCGGTGAAGATTTCCTGCATGCACAGAATCTGCACGCCTTCTTTCGCAGCCTGTTCGACCAACTCCAGCGTCTTGTTGAGATTGGACTCGCGAATGATTGCAATTGACTCGTCAGCAGCGCAGGCCATCGAGGTTTGAATCAATCCGCATTTGACGATGCGTGGCATGGGTGAAGTCTCCTCAAAGTCTAAGCAAGTTCGGTCATGGGCGACGCACCCGCTGCGAGCGCCTGGAATGAGGCTGCCTTGCGAGCGGCAGGGTACCGAGCGAGGGATCGTAGCATTGGATGATTGCCCGACTGCCGCCGGGAGGGTCGTACGCAGTTCGCGCTTAGAAGTGCGGCATTGGCGTGATGAACATCATGCTGGTCTGGGTCACCGAACGCACCCGCGAGGTTGCTGTGCGCATGGCGGTGAGCGCGCGTCAAAGCGACATCCGGAACCAGTTTCTGATCGAAGCGGCGGGTAGGGTGGCGGGGAGCTGTGCTCATCGCCCACGATGGCGCTCGAAGGCGGGAGTCGCCTCGCGCGCATAGCCATCCGAAGTGCGGCGAGTAAACACTGCGGCAAGCTTGCGCTCGCGCGCAAAACGCATGCCCTCAACCGGACCCAGCACCATCAGCGCCGCTGCCAGCGCGTCAGCCTGCATCGCGGTTTCCGCTAGCGCGGTGACGCCAGCCCCATCATGGGTGACGGGTGCACCGCTGCGCGCATCCAAGGTGTGCGAATAGCGACGGCCGGCGTGCTCGAAGCCGACCCGATAATCGCCCGAGCTGCCGGCCGCGATGTCGTCTAGCGCAATCACCGTGTCGTAGTAGGCACGCCCGTCCGCGTCGGTCATGGCGGGCTCTACCGCTACGCGCCACGACTCGCCGCTCGGCTTGTGTCCAGCCGCCAGCATTTCGCCGCCGAGTTCGATCAGAAACACCGATACGCCGTGCTCGCGCAGGCGCGCGCCGATGCGGTCGATGGCATGTCCGGGACCCAGCGAGGAAACGTCCATGCCCATGCCACCGGGCTGGCGTGCGCGGTGTTCGATTGGATCGAGTTCAATCCTCTGCCAGCCCACGTTTGCACGCGCACGCTCGATGTCGGCAGCCAATGGCGGCTCGCTGCGTGCTGCTGCGGTGACGCCAAAGCCCCATAGCTCGATCAGCGGCGCGACCGTCGGGTCATAGGCGCCGCCGGTTTCGCGCGCTAGGTCCAGCGCGTGCGCGAACACCGCAAACACGGGCGGAGGAAGTGTGTGCCAGGTGTCTGCGGGCGCCCGATTGAAACGACTGAGATCGGAGTCAGGTTCCCACGCGCTCATCTGCGCCACCACGGCGTCCAGCTCGGACTCGATCACTGCCCTCAGCTCGGGCAGTTGCGCCGCTGGCGCGACCACCTGGACGCTCCAGGTGGTACCCATGCTTGAGCCTGTGAGCGTGTGAATCGGTGTGGGTGCGGTGCAGGCGGCCGGCAAGGCAAGCAGCAACCCAAGCGCGAGGTGTTGCAATCGTGCTGAGAGTTCATGCATTCGAAGTAGGGTCGCTATCACGCGCATGAGTCGATTCCTGTTCGGGGGGCGACCCAAAGGCACTACCTTAGCGCTCGTCATCCTGGCGAATGCCGGGTTCCAGCTCTGTAAAACCTTGGTACGGCCCCCAACCGCTGGATTCCGGTGTTCGTCTGGTACTACGGCCACTGAAGGGGTGGTTGGCGGATAAGCCGACGCCAGTTTCAGCAGGCCATTCGCCTAGTGGTGCCCGAGTGCGACACCTACTTAGTTGGCCTCGCAGCCGGACGAGGTTTCGACGCGATCACGACCGTTGGCCTTGGCGCGGTAAAGCGCCTCGTCGGCGCGCTGCATCACCTTGCCAAGCGTGTCGTAGAAGTCGAAAGCCAATCCCTGCGCATACCACGGGTTGCGCACCATCGCGTCAGGGTCGATGTACTTCAGTCCAGCCTCCTCTCGCGTTTCAGGTGTCGCGTTCCAAGTTCAACCGAACTTGATTCCGGCCGCCGCGCTTGGCCTCGTATAGCGCGTCGTCTGCGCTTGCCACCAGTTGCTCGGACGTCGGGCTGTTGAACTGCGCTGCGTGCGCCACACCCAGACTGGCGGTGACCCAGAGATCGCCGCCGGGTGTACCGAGCGTCGATGCGCAGAGATGACTGCGGATGCGCTCCGCGATTACCGCACTGTTGCTGCCGTCGGCCTGCGGACTGACCACGATGAACTCTTCGCCGCCGTAGCGGCCGATGCGGTCGTAGGGGCGCAACGCGCCCTGCATGAGGCGAGCCGCCTCGCGCAGCACCACGTCTCCCGTCAGGTGACCATGCTGGTCGTTGATCTGCTTGAAATGATCGAGGTCGATCATGATCACTCCGACATCGCCACCATCGCGTACCCGGCGCTCCAGCGTCTGCTGCAGAAAATCGAGAATCGCGCCGCGGTTCAGCAGGCCGGTCAGCCGATCTCGAGTGGCTTCCGTACGCAAGGCCTCGTGCAGTTCGAGGATGCGTTCGGCCACGCGCAGACGGGTCAGCAACAGGTCCTCATCGAACGGCTTGCTGATGAAGTCGTCGGCGCCCGAATCCATGCCGTCGATCTGGTTGCTCTTGCCAGACAGCGCGGTTAGCAGAATCACGTAGGTGTAGTGCTGCCGGTTGCCGTTGCGTACCGCCCGACACAGGTCCAGACCGTTCAGCTCCGGCATCATCCAGTCAGAAACAAGCAGCGGAAAAACCTCACGTTCCCAAGCCTGCAGCGCCGCTTGCCCAGTCGCGACCGCAGTGACGTCGTGGCCAAACTTGCGCAGCGTCGCCGCCAGCGTCAGCCGACTCGTGGTGTCGTCTTCGGCAATCAGAATCTTCATGCAGGTGCAAATCTCTTCAATCGAAGGGCACGACTGGTTTGCTTGGTCGACCCCCGCTTGGTCAGCTCAGGCCGGCAGCGTCCTCGCTGCGGCTTGCGCGTTGTCGAGAGCGTCGAGCACGCGCGAGAATTCCGCTTGCAACTGGCTGATCAGGCTGATTGATTCCCCCCAAGCAACGCCATCGCATTGCTGGTGCAGTCGTTCACAGATATCGACCATACCACGCGCGCCGATGGTTCCGCTCGCGCCCTTGAGCATGTGCGCCGCCGGCCGCAATGCCTGCCCATCCTGGGCCTCGATGGCTTGCACCATGGTTTCGATGAGCCCACGACTATCCTGCCGGAAGGCGTCGAAAATCTGCTCCAGCAGACCGGGCTCGGTGGCGGTCGCCAGGCTCAGCAGGCGATTGACGGTTGCCGGGTCGAGCACCGAGGAAGGCTGCCCCTTGCTGGCGTCCCGTGCGGCGGCCGGCTTGGAGGAGAGCGCCACTTTGGCGCCTTCCGCGACTCGTGTCGGCAGCCAGCGCCAGAGCGCGGCCGAGAAATCGGTATCGAGCACCGGCTTGCTGAGATAGTCGTTCATGCCGGCGGCGATACAACGTTCACGGTCACCTGGCATCGCCTGTGCCGTCACCGCGATGATCGGCAGATCGCGCTTGGCGTCGTCGCGCTGGCGAATGGCGCGGGTGGCGGTGAGCCCGTCCATGACCGGCATTTCCCAGTCCATGAAGACGATATCGAAGTCGTGGCCGTCGATCATTTCGAGCGCCTGTTGGCCGTTGCCGCAGACCTCGACGACGCAGCCAAGGCTGCGCAACATGAGCGCACCAACCTGCTGGTTGGTGCGGTTGTCCTCCACCAGCAAGGCACGCACGCCGGGTCCGTCCTGCAAGACCTGCTGGCCATGACCTGCCATGGCTGAATCAGCCTCGCCGTCAGCCTCGGCCACCGGATTCAGGCGCAACGGAATTTCCACCCAGATCGCCGATTCACTCCCGAGCTGGCCCTCGCCACCGAACCGGCCACCCATTTTCTTGATCAGCGCCTGGCAGATGGCAAGCGCCAAGCCGCTGCCACCAGAACGCAAGGCTGCCGAAAGATCGGTCTCGATGAGCTGTTTGGCCAGACGCTGCATGTGCTCAACCTGTGGATCGCCGTCGCTGATGCGCAGGCAGATCACCTCGTAACCTGGCCAGCCCGGAAATGAGCGCAAGTCGATCGTGAGCCGACCCGACTGACAACACCTCAGCGCGCTCTGGAACAAGTGATCGAGCAACTGCTTGCAGCGCGCCCGGTCACCCAGCACCCGTGACGGAAGCTCCGAGGAGTGCGCAAGCTCGATTTCGGTGTGCCGAGTCGCCGCCTGCATGACCAGCGCCTCGGCGGCCTGCTCGATCAGCTGTCGCGGGTTGAACGGCTCCTGCGCCAGTTCGAGCTCGCCCGCATCCAGCCGCGCGCCATCGATGACGTCGCGAATGCTGCGCAGCAACTCATCGGCGCTGGCGTGCGCAAGTTCTGCCAGCTCCTGCTGGCGTGCATCGAGCGGCGAGCGCAGCAACAAGGCCAGGGGGCCCAGCACCCCGTTCATGGGCGTGCGAATCTCGTGGCTGACGTTGGTCAACAAGTCGTTGCGCAACTGATTGGCCTGTTCCTGCGCGGTCGCTGCCGTTTTGGCCGCACGATTGCCGGCAGGCGCGCGCGCTGCCGGCTTGGCCACTGCACCGCCGGCGCGGAGCGCAACGACGGCGAGCCCCGCGCGGGCTCGCCGTTGCGTCCAGTGCAACAGAATCCATGCAACGAGCGTGGCAAACAGCCACGCCACCGCGGCGGTCCACAGCACGGGTCGCGGGACCTCGGCACGTACCGGATGCAGTGTCAAAGTATCGCTGCGCGTGAACAAGCACCATCCCGGCTGTGGTAGCCAGCGATAGCCAACCAGCGAAACCCGGCCGCTCTCGTTGGCCACCTGCGTTATGCCGCTCAAGCCGGCGCGGCAACCATCGAGCGCCGCGCCGCTGGCACGACTCTGCAGGACCACCGAGCGCGTCTCATCTGCCGGGCGCGACAAATAGAGGCCGTCAGCATCGGTGAGATAGCTCGGTGTTGCCTGTGCCGCCGTGCTCTGCTCGGCGAAAAGTCGGGTCAGCGCCGGCAAGCCGATCCAGCCCACGACCGCAGCGGGCAGTGCATCGGGCCTTTTCGGCAGCGGCGCGACGATGCTGAAGGCTGGTCCCTGGAACACCTGCGAAATCTGTGCGGACTGGATCATTGGGCGCTCGGAAGCCTGCTTTGGCTCGTCGATCTCTTGGCCAACCAGCTCCGGTCGGCTCGCCGCCAGCACTCTGCCCGTCGTCGTCTCGGCCACCGCCCAAACGTTGACCCGATCAAGCGCGCCGGCGGCACGCGCATCCAGCTCACGATTTAGTGCGGCCGGATCGGCCTGATCCGTGCGCCCGCTGAAAGCCACGTCTTGCAACCCCGGCGAGCGCGCCAAGGAAGCCGCATCATCCGTACGATCACCGAGCCAAGCCAACACCCGCGCACGCGCGTGATCGGCCGCCACGTCCACCTCGGTGCGAGCCATCGCCTCTTGGTCGAGTGCCCGAGAACGCACCACCCACCAACCCAGCGCCGCGATCAAAGCACCGATCACCAGCGACCAGACCAGCAAGGACAGAACATACCCCGCTTGACGCGCCATGGGTTTGATCCCGCTTATTTGCTAAGGATAAAGGACAGGAAATCCAAAGCCCCTTTGGTGCGCAGTGTACCCGTCGGCCACCTGTCGCCAAGCGTCCCGCGCGCATACCGCGCCACTCACTGGTGCGTCGTTCCGAGGCTCGCTGACGCGCGTGCTGCCCTCCCGCCCCGCGCATAGCTTTCCCGCGCATGGCCTGCGCGCCCGCTTCCTCAGCGGCCTCGCCTGCAGCACCGTGCCGCGCACCGGCGGCATGGCCCGCTTCCACTCAGCCCGTAGGGTGTCCGCACTGATGACAGGTCCGATGACATCCAGCCTCACCGGTCGATTGCTTTCGGCGGCTGTCGTAGCCAGATCCGGGATCTCTGCTCTCAAGTCGCGAGTGCTTCGCACGCGCGTGAGTTGCTTCTCGATCATGCGGAGAATGACGTCGCTCCGGAGGGCCCAAGAGGGCTTCCATGGTGCGCGGCAGTGGTTATTCTGCAAGTTGCTATGGATTCTGCAAGCAAAAGTCTAACTGCGCTGCACAGTGTGATGAGGCATGGAAGCCAGCGATTTCGTTGAGGTCTCCACTTCCTCTGGCCTCACAATTCAGGAGTTCACGTTCACAGCTGTCTGCTGAGGCCCGCGCCGAAGATCGGTGGGAAATCTTTTGGCTCTGGCCCTGAAACGATCCGCGGAACAGTTGCCCGCAATTTTCGTTGCAACGAGATAGGTAATGACCTCCAGCCACAAGCTCAGCGTTGC